>JAAZLX010000205.1 GCA_012799095.1 Tissierellia bacterium | reverse complement strand
TTATCCCAAACCGCGTTTTACCCACTGGGCGGCGGACAGGAAGCCGATCGGGGAAAACTGAACGGCACCGAAGTCATCGATGTGATCGAACGACAAGATAAAATCTATCATGTTTTGGCAGATGATATCACAGAGTCAACCGTTGAAGGCGAAATCGACTGGCAGCGGCGGTATGATCACATGCAGCAACACACCGGTGAGCACATATTAAGTGGTCTGGTACTGCAACGTTTTGGCTTGAATAATGTCGGCTTTCACATCGGACAACAACTGATGCGGGTAGATTACGATGGATTCCTGGACTGGCCCGAACTATTAGACCTTGAACGGGAGACGAATCGTGTGATCGGTCAAAATCTGACTGTGGTGGATGACATCTATCAGGAAGGTGATGACGAATACCGATTTAAAAAAGAATTGACCGGCACTATTCGAATCGTTGATGTCCCCGGGATCGACCGCTGTGCCTGTTGCGGTACACATGTCAAGTCAACGGCAGAAGTCGGACTGCTAAAAATCGTTGAAGCGGAAAAATACAAGGGTGGTGTTCGTTTAGGGATCGTCTGTGGTGAGAGAGCACTCGATTATTTTCAAAAACTGGTGATACAGACAAAAGACCTGATGCAGGTGACAAATGCTCAGACCTTTGGACTGGTACCGGCTGTGAAAAATAAATACTCCGAATTGCTGGAGAAAGATAAGCAATTAGCCGAAATGGAGCGTCGATTGGTCGAGCTTACGGCTCAATCGTTTTCCGGGCAATCGGAACCGATCGTTGTGTTTGAACAACTCGGCAACAAAGCCACTTCAAACCTTGCTAATCTATTGGCGGAAAAAGCCCCATTTGTGGCTATTTTTCACAGTCAAGGCAATGACTCCTTCCGCTTTTATCTTCACTCAAAAAATCAAGATATGGCTGATTTGGCCAAGCAGTTGATGAAGGCTTTTCCCGGGAAAGGCGGAGGCAGGGGACAGACTGCTCAAGGTACCCTGAAGGCCGGCCAGACGGAAATTTTAGAATGGATGAGGAAATTAAAATGATGCCTGTTTTATTTGTCGGTCATGGTTCACCCATGAATGCTTTGGAGGACAATCAGTTCACCAAAACTTGGCGCAAGCTGTCGGATCAGATTGCGATCCCCAAATGTATTGTATGTGTCAGCGCTCACTGGCTGACCAACGGTACGTTTACCAGCGATGAAGAAAAGCCTGAGCAGATCTATGATATGTATGGCTTTCCGCAACCGCTATATGACCTGAAATATCAGCCGCCGGGATCTAAGTTCTATGCCGGAAAGATACAAAAAGAACTCGGCATCGAAGTCCAAAATGACTGGGGGATCGACCATGGCACATGGAGTGTACTGAAGCATATGTATCCTCAGGCTGATATCCCGGTAGTACAGGTATCGATCGACATGTCGAAGCCGTATCATGAACACTATGCAATCGGACAGAAATTACGTAACCTTCGTGATGAAGGTGTATTGATCATCGGCAGTGGAAACATTGTCCATAATCTCCGTCTGGTCGACTGGAAACGCGAAGGCGGTTTTCACTGGGCTCACGAATTTGATCAGTATATAAAAGAATGTATCCTGAGGACCGATCACAAAGGAGTGATGGAGCATCCGATGAGTCCGGCTGTTCCTACGACGGATCATTTCCTGCCACTACTCTATGTTCTGGGAGCGTCGAATATCATCGATAAGATCGAAGTGATCAATGAAGCGTGCATCATGGGTTCGCTGTCCATGACAGGCTATTTGTTTTATCGCTGATCCAAAAAATATACCGGTAATAATCACCGGGAAGATGACCTTCCCGGTTTTTTGTTGTCAGACTTTTTTTGTTAAGCAATATGGTGGCCGATTTACAATCCGACTGTGCTATAATATCTGACATGGATTCATATCGTAATCGGAATGATTTTATTCAGCGGGGACCACTGCTGACAGTGCTTGGCAGCATTGCCCTGCCGCTGGTTTTAAGCAATTTTATACAGAATTTGTTTGACCTTTCCAGTGCCATCTGGCTCGGGCAGATCGGGGTAGCTGAATTTGCCGCCTCCAATTTTGTCTGGCCGGTCACTTTTTTATTTGTAGCGGTCGGCTTTGGAATTTATGTCGCCGGTGCGGCTATATTGGCAAGATTGATCGGACAGGACGAGGAACTAAAGGCCAATCATTACGCTTCGCAGATATTGATACTTACCGTCCTGATCGGATTGGTTCTGGCGGTGTTAGGTTGGCTGTTTACCCCTTTGATAGTCGATGGTATGCGGGCAGGGTCGGAAATCAGGACCCCCAGCATTGAGTTCTTGCAAACGACATTTTTAGGCTTTCCTTTTATTGCTGTCTATTTTGCGTTTCAGGCTATTTTGAATGCCCAGGGACGAACCAGAGAGATGTTGACTGCCAATGCCATATCTCTTATCTTCAATATTGTTACTGCACCGTTTTTTATTTTTTCTACCGGACAATCCGTCAAACTTCCCTTTGTAGCAAACAATGTTGTGATGCCGTTTGGTGCCGGACTCGGTGTAACAGGGGCAGCTCTCTCGACTGTGATAGCCAAATTTGTCTTGTTTGCCATTGGCTACTTTTTAGTCCTGCGTTATTCACAAACCATCCGGTTACAATGGCGCGTCAAACCGGATATGAAAGCGCTGAAAGCTATTTTATTTATCGCGGTTCCGGCAATGCTGGGACAAGGTGGCGCTGCCTTTGGTTTTATTATTTTACATGCATTTATTGAAGATTTTGGAACGGCTGTCATGGCAGCGTATGCCCTAGTCAACCGGGTGACGGGACTGGTGATGCAACCGGCAATGGGGATCGGCGGCGGATTGACATCGATCGTCGGTCAAAATCTAGGTGCCA
>JAAZLX010000027.1 GCA_012799095.1 Tissierellia bacterium | reverse complement strand
TCCTCTTGAATGAACGTACCATTTCGCAGATCAGCAAAGGCTTGGTTCAGTTCCTGCTGCGTGTTCATAACGATCGGACCTCCCCAGGCAATCGGCTCTTTCAGGGGAATACCTCCCAAAACGATCACATGAGCCGGACCGAAAAACTGAAATGACATCTGTTCACCGGATTCGGTAACTGCACCACTGGCCATGGGATACTTCTTCCCGGCAAACTCGACTTCGCCTTCTAAGACAAAGAAATATATATTGTAGTCAGGATCGGTCTCAAAACTGACATTGGCTTGTCCCAGCGATTCAAAATGATAGAAGAAAGGCTCGGTGTCTTCTTCGACCAGCGGTCCGACTGTGCCTTTGTAATTTCCGGCCAGGACCTTGATCTTCAAATTGTCTTCTTCGACCAGAGGAATATTCTCTCGGGTCAGATCATTGTAGGTCGGCTGACTCATTTTTCGTTTGGCCGGCAGGTTGAGCCAGACCTGTACTCCCAGCATATGGTCACTCGGTTGAGGCATTTCCTGATGTAGGATGCCGCTGCCGGAGCTCATCCATTGGCATGAACCATCAACGATGGCACCTTTGTTACCCAGAGAATCCTCATGATCGATCTCGCCCCGGACGAGATATGTAATCGTTTCGATCCCGCGGTGAGGATGCATCGGAAATCCTCGAATGTAGTCGTTGGGATCCTCCGAATTGAAATAGTCCATCATCAAAAACGGATCAAACTCACGGACATCACCATGACTGAATGTCCGGATCAGGTTGACGCCGGCACCATCGCGGCCGGGAGAACCTCTGAAATCGGATCGGGAAGTGCGTTCTGCCATAATAGCCTCCTTATTTTTTTGAAAAATATTCCTCGATGGCCGGCATATGTGTCGCTATCGGTATCGCTTGTGGACATACCTCTTCACACGCCTGACAGCCAACACAGCCTGAAGCATCCAAATCAAGGGTTTGATATAATTTCTGTCCGGCTTGGCGGTTCTTTGACGCTGTGATGTTATAAGCTTCAAACACG
The DNA here is from genome assembly GCA_012799095.1 of Tissierellia bacterium. Taxonomy (GTDB): domain Bacteria; phylum Bacillota; class Clostridia; order Peptostreptococcales; family Acidaminobacteraceae; genus DUPT01. Next base: position 831 of record JAAZLX010000027.1, on the reverse strand, counting down.
CCGGGGATGTTCACCCCGAACGGACAGGGCATACAGTAATTGCACCGGGTACACGGGACCAGCGACATGGTATCATAGGTCGCTTTCACCTGGTGATAATGTGCCAGTTCTTCTTCTGTCAGCTTGGGGTAATCACGATTGGCCAGTGCGACATTTTCGTCCACCTGCTGCTTGTTATTCATCCCGCTCAGGACAACACTGATCTCGGGTTTGTCCCACAGCCAACGAAAAGCGTATTCGATCGGATCACCCGGAATCATGTCTTTGACAACTGGAGCCGGATCTGCTAATTTGCCTCCCAGCAGCGGTTCCATGATAATAATTCCCAGTCCTTTGGCATGAGCATCATACAGCCCCTGCAGAGTCGACTGGAAATCAACATTGATGTAATTCATCTGGAGTTGACAAAAATCCCAGTGATCAAATCCGTTTAATATTTGATAAAACGTGTCTTTGTTGTCGTGGAAGCTGAAGCCGAGTTGTCGAATACGCCCGGCGGCTTTTTCCTTAAGCATCTCATCTAAAATCCCCAGATCCAAAACCTTTTGCCACCGCTCGCTCCCCATAGCATGAAGAAGGTACATGTCTATGTGGTCTGTTTCCAGCTTGTTGAGCTGTTCGGTCAGATAATAACTGAAATCTTCCGTTTTCTCGAGCTTCCAGACCGGAGATTTGGTTGCTAGGACCACCTTGTCCCGGTACCAATCGCGCAGGGCTCTGCCGACGGCCACTTCACTCAATTCATTATGATAGGGATAAGCTGTATCGATATATGTAATCCCCGAGTCGATCGCATGGCGGATCAGCTCAACTGACTCATCCATTCGCAGG
>JAAZLX010000204.1 GCA_012799095.1 Tissierellia bacterium | reverse complement strand
CTTGACCATCGATCTCGATGGTTATTTTTATATTGTTTTTGATATGACGTTCGATATTGTCGCGCACGATTGGTCGGGTGGATTCCTGCCACTCAGCGTCACGTGTTGCTAAATCGATTCGGACCTTGCCGCCTTCACTTAGGAAGCCTTGGTCGATTGCTCGATCGATCAGTTCATTGATGACAGTGTCGAGATGTTTCTTTTTAAAATCATAATCTCGCACCAACTGCTCGCCGTCGACATTGGTACCTTCAAGCCGGATGACAGTTTCCGATTGGTTGATGTCGATCCGGACCTCCGGATTGATCGCCATATAGACAGAGGCGAAGGTGGTGTATTGTTGAATAACACCGGCTATTACAAAAACCAGGGCGAAGGTCAATGCCAGCGTCGGTATCCAAAAGAACTTTCGCAACTTTTGCAGGATTCCGGTTGGTTCGACCCGTTCAGAGACGTCCATTGCAACGATCCGGTCGATCTTTTGACCCACCTGATAATCCAGGTTGGCACACTTGATAAAACGGCCCATATCATCCAGTACGATGGCATAGCTGAAATGTGTTTCCATAACTAGATATTTCACTGCCGGACACCTCCTTCCTTTATAAATGTAAGTCCGATGTGATCACGTATGATTTCATAGCCGTTGGAGAAAATGATCATCAATGCCATCAGGTATTTGCGGTGTCTCTCTAGTATCTTTTTGTTTACTCCGGTCCCTTCGACGATTGCCTTGATCGGTAATTTTTTTGTTCGAAGCAGAGTTTGTATGATATCGGGATGTTCCCGGACATATTGCAATACAGTTTGTGCGGCTGTCAGAGTCCGCTCCTGTTTCGGCGTGTCATCGGCGATATCGGTCAAGGAAAGACCGAAGTCATTTAACTGGGCGGACAGTTCTTTGATCTCCGCTTCGGTCGCTGTACGGTTTTCAAAGGTTTCCGCATGATGGTTGTCATCTTCCAAGCTGTCTTCCAGTGTCAGATCATCACCATGGATGGGCGTTGACAGTGAGACAGTTTGATGGCGGGCTTCGGAACGATAGTAGTCGATCATACGATTCTTCATCACGACCGAGGCATAACTGAGAAAAGCCCCCCGGTCTGACTGATAGCTTTCGATCGCTTCGTGAAACCCGATCATGGCAATGCTTAATTCATCGCCATCTGTTCCATCAGAGTTCAGCTTGGCCACCTGGCTTCGAATAAATGGCAAATAATCGCGGATGAGTTGATCCGCGAGGACAGAATTGCCTTTGGCTTCAGCTATGCGATGAACGATCGGATCAGCCATTATACCCTCCAGGTTTGTCAGTATAGAATACGGATCAGATACGTAGAAAGTGGGGTCCTTGGTGTGTTTTTTCAAATATACCCTGAAAACCTTAAGCAAAAGTTAAGTTAACTTTATGGTCTAAGATGATATTTTGTCTGATGGAAACTGGTATAATCAGAGTAATTATTATGAGGTGAATCATGTCAGGAGAAGTTGCAGCTTTTCTTACCGCTATCAGTTGGACCTTAACAGGTCTTTTTTTTCAATGGGTCGCCCGGCGTGTCGGGTCGTTGTCCTTAAATTTGATGCGTTTAGTCATAGCTTTTTTTATGATCGGGATCTATGCATATTTTACCCGCGGGGTAATGTTACCGATCGATGCCACACCTCACGCCTGGTTTTGGCTCAGCGTGTCCGGCCTGATCGGGTTTGTTCTGGGGGACTATTTTTTGTTTAAGTCATATGAATTGGTCGGAGCCAGGATCGGCATGTTGATCTTTTCCAGCTCACCGATCGTTGCCGGGATCGCCGGCTACTTTCTCTGGGGAGAAACGCTGACCTGGTGGAGTATGGTGGGAATCGGACTGGTCCTGAGCGGGATTGGTCTCGTCATCTTGACGCGAACACCGGCTAGAGAAGACCAGGTGGGTGTATCTCTGCGGTTTGATCCCAAAGGAGTATTTTACGCCTTTATCGCTGCCGCCGGTCAGGCCTTTGGATTGATTGCCAGTAAATTCGGTATGGGCCAGTATGATCCCGTAGCAGCAACCCAGATCCGGATCATTGCGGCCATTATCGGATTCACCATCATCTTTTTTCTGTCGGGCCATTGGCCCAAGTTCTTTCAGTCATTAAAGGATACAAAGGCCGTCATGATCAGCTCGATCGGTGCCATGTTCGGACCCTTTATCGGGGTTACATTGTCACTTTATGCGCTACAGCGGACCAATACAGCCATCGCATCGACTATCATGTCATTGATGCCGGTCATGATCATTCCTTTCTCGATCCTGATCTACAAAGAAAAGTTTCAACTGCGTGAAGTTGTGGGAGCTTTTGTTGCCATCGCCGGGACCGCCGTTTTGATGTTTTGGGGATAAGTCTGGCACAAAGCTTGCCATTGCAGTATAATAAGACAAAAGAATGGCGAGGTCAGTATGTCGAATGTCCAAAATCTTTTACAAGACAAGCAAATGGATAGCCTGTACCGCAGCGCATGTCTCATGGCGCTGGTCGTTCAATTAAATCATTCACGTTTCTAAAAGTCTGACTTGTCAGACTTTTTATTTTAGAAAGGATGTTGTATGTCTTTATTGATTTCAAACGGAACCATTGTCACGATGGATGACGAGCGCCGCTGTTTCAAAGGCTTCGTTGCTGTCGAAGACGATCGCATCCGACTTATTACAGACCAAAGACCCCCGGGTAAGTATGATAAAGAAATCGATGCTTCAGGTAAGATCGTGCTGCCGGGCTTGATCCAGACCCATGTCCATCTGACCCAGGCTCTTTTCCGAGGACAGGCCGATGACATGGTATTGATGGACTGGCTGCAGAAAAGAGTTTGGCCGCTCGAGGCATCACATGATGATGAGAGTAATTTTTATTCAGCCCAGCTCGGCCTGTCTGAGATGCTGCTGGGAGGGACTACCGCCATCGTCGATATGGAAACGGTTTATCATGCCGATGCCGCCATCGAAGCGATCTATCGTTCCGGCATGCGGGCAGTCACAGGCAAATGTCTGATGAGCAATGATCCGGAGTTGCCGGATGGTCTGCGCCAACCGAATGATAAAGCTCTGCAGGAGACGATGGATCTGCATGATAAATGGCATATGAAAGATAATGGTCGGATCCGCTACGCGCTGACCCCGAGATTTGCCGTCAGTTCCGATGAGGAGTTATTGCTGGAAGTGGTCCGACTGGCGGAACAGAATAATCTCATGATCCATTCGCATGCCTCGGAATCCCCCGGTGAGGTCGCGATCGTACAGCAAAAATTCGGTAAACCTAATGTCGAGTACTTACATAAGATCGGTCTGACAGGGCCAAACCTGGTGTTAGCCCATTGCAT
>JAAZLX010000203.1 GCA_012799095.1 Tissierellia bacterium | reverse complement strand
CTACGAAACCCATTTAGACCCCCTTTGTCTAAACATCGAAATAAATTCTGATAAGAAACAAATCAAGACTGTAGTAAAGGAACAACACCAATAAAAATGATTTGGTCATAATATGTTATTTTAGTTACATCATGACCTTCTGTTACATTAATTATATCTATCATACCTTAATCTTGTCAAGGAATCCAGGCCTTTATAAGAAAGCAACAACTATCGCCCATCTAATAATGTTGTCAGTGTATACAGTCTTATTAGATGACCAGGATTTGAGCCGGTTCGATCGGATCGGTACCGTATCAAAAAAGCACCGCTATTTGCGGTGCTTTGAGACTAATTAGTGATAGTACTCGTCTTTTCCGAGACGCTTTTCGGCTCTTTGATTATGAATCAAAGAAATCGCCAGGCCACCCCAGAGGAATATCATCCCAAACAGCATAAAAATAATCGCTCCACCAGACATTGTTTCCTCCTATAATTTCTGTTCCAGCTTGTAGTAATCGTGTTCGAAGCCGCTATACTTGACCGTTTCAGGATTATGCCATGGACGTGATCTCATGATGATCCCCAGGACAAGCAGTGTAGCTACCATCAGGACACCGAATACTAACAATGCTGCAGTTGGATAACCCTCATAACCCTTTTGAATTTCATCAATCACCGAGAGCACCAGCATCAGTCCTAGTACAGCTGGAGTGACAAATTTGATCATGATCTCCCACCAGCTGCCAATACGAATATAACTTATCGCATTGGAGTGTTCACGCATCTTTGATGCTCCCACGACCCAGCCGATCAAAATGGCTTCCACCATCCCCAAGCTGACGATAACATATGCGTTGATGTAGTGGTCGATGATGTCAAGCAGGTAGAGCCCGGCACCGGTAGCATACATCAAAGAAGTTGCCAGACCGATCAGACCGGCAATCGTAGCGACTTTTTTACGCTCAGCTCCCGTCTTATCAATGAAGGAGGAGGTGAAGGTTTCAATCAGTGACAGCGAAGAGGTAATCCCGGCAAAGATCAGAGAAGTAAAGAAAAGCACTCCCATCAATTTGCCCCAGAAAGGTCCCATCAGCAGCAAAACCTGCGGGAAGGCAACAAACGCCAATCCGACTGACTGCGTAACAACGTCATCGATCGGTACACCTTGTTGTGTCGCCATATAACCTAAAATACCGAAAACACCGATTGCAGACAGGAATTCAAAGCCGCAATTGGCAAAAGCGGTAATGAAAGCCGAGTTATTCAAGTCTGTTTTTCTTGGCAGATAGGAAGAGTACGTGATCAGTGCTCCCATTGCCAGCGATAGCGAGAAGAACACCTGACCGTAGGCGTCGAGCCAGACCCTTATATTTGTCAGTTTATCAAACTGTGGTGTGAACAATGCGTTCAGACCGGCTGTCGCACCTTCTAAGGTAACACCGCGGATAACGATGATGATCATGATCACGACAAGCGTCGGCATCAAGAATCGGTTGACTTTCTCGATCCCGGAGGATACCCCACGGTAAGTATAGTACCAGTTGATCGTCCAGATGATAACGATACCGATAACGATAGACCAGTTAAAATGGGAAAAGTCGAACGGTCCATCACTCAACTTGAGAAATTCCCCAAAAAAGTAATCATTTGGATTTGACGTCCACCCAAAATTGAATGACTTAACGAGATAGTTGAAGGCCCAGGACAAGATGACACAGTAATAGGATAGTATTACCATTGAAGCAAACGCAGGTACCCAGCCGATCCATTCGAACTTCCGGTTAGCCCTGGTATAGCTTAACGGGGCAGACCCACGAAATTTATGACCAAAGCCGTACTCTAGTAATACGAGAGGAATACCGGCAGTGATGATCGCCACAAAATAAGGTAATAGAAAGGCGCCGCCGCCGTCTTTATACAGTAGGTACGGATAACGCCAAATATTACCCAGACCGACTGCCGAACCAACTACGGCCATTAGAAAACCTAATTTGTTATTCCACTGACCACGATCTTGAGTTTCATTCATAAAAAACCCCTTTCCGACATAAAGATATAATAAAGCATTTTAAGTATACTATAATTAATAAATTATGTACATATATATTCGGAGTTTCGTATACATATAATAGAAGATATAGTAATTTTTGTTCATCATTATGTTCATCGTAGTATTTTGTTACTTATTTGTATTTATTTTTCATTCACGGTTATTTCGATTACATTGAAAAACCGCTGGCCTCTGAGGCCACCGGTTTATGAAGCAAATTCCTGTCAAAAATTCAACAGTTCTCTTTCGCTCTATTCAATTATGTTTCTCACGACTGTCTAGCTTTGCAAATGGAAGTCTTGTTTGTCGCGGGACACAGTATCATAAGCAGCCCCGAAAATAATGATCGCAAACAGGGTCAGGATGCCAAATATGGCTGGCAGGATAAATTTAACTGGATTAGGCATTGCTTTCCTCCTATCATTCGATAACAGATCTATTATTTACTGTTACCCAAATAATATCTGCCGGGTCAATCTCGAGTAAAAAAACTATCCCTGGTTGCGGATCTCACATAACACATGATGATCGGGGGACACCTGATAGATTCCGGTTTGTTTGGAACAGATCGCCTTATATTTTGAATTATTGACGAGTTTTTGTTTGTTGTCGTCCAGCTCAGGCATCGAGGCCAGTAAACTTTGCGTATAAGGATGCAACGAATGATTAATGATAATGTCAGTCGAGGCCTGTTCGACCATTTTACCGTTTTTTAACACCCCGATCCGATCGCTCATATACTCGACTACCTGGAGATCGTGGGAAATAAACAGGTAGGCGACGTCAAACCGTTTTTGCAGATCCTTGAGTAAATTTAAAATTTGAGCCTGGACTGAAACGTCCAGTGAAGATACCGGCTCGTCCAGGATGACAAGTTTTGGCCGTAAGATCAAGGCAATCAAAATCACCACCCGCTGCCGCTGACCGCCTGATAGTTCATGCGGATAGCGCTGTAAGTATGTTTCGTCCATCCCGACGATCTCAAGCATTTG
>JAAZLX010000202.1 GCA_012799095.1 Tissierellia bacterium | reverse complement strand
TTCCTGGGATATCCTATGGGATGAAACGTATCGCCGTGACATCATCATGCTTGACAGTTCACGCGACTCGATCGGTATCGCATTGGCCCGGTTGGGTCATTCCATCAACTCCCGTGACCCGGAGGAATTGGAGGCGGCCAAACAACTGCTTATGGAACAGTATCCTCTGGTCTATGCTTATTTGGTCGACCAAACCAGAGACATTATGATCAATGGGGGAGCTGCTCTGGCTGTAATGTATTCCGGTGATGCGGTCGACGCCCTGGATAACAATGAAGATCTGGCTTATGTCGTCCCGGAAGAAGGCTCCAACCTCTGGTTCGATGCCATGGTCATCCCAAAGGCGGCCAAAAATCCGGAAAATGCAGAGAAATTCATCAATTTTATGCTTGATCCGGCCAACGCTGCCCAGAACTCCGAATATGTCTGGTACTCACTGCCCAGCAGCACAGCCAGACAACTGTTGAGCGAAGAGTTGAGAAACAACGAAGTGGCGTATCCGCCACTCGAGTTGCTGGAACAATTAGAGGTGTTTCGTGACCCCGGCAGTTTCGTCAAGATATATGATGAAATGTGGCAGGAAATCAAAAACCAATAAAAAAATGCAACCAAAAATGGTCAACCGGCTCAAGCATTCTGAGCCGGTTTCTTGATGGATAAATAGACATTTGGCTTTGGAACTACTATAGTAGAAGTAGACCAGTACAGGAGGAAGAGGATGATACGGAGAAAGCTAACACAAAGGCAGGTGCCATCATGAGCACGTTGATTTTCGGCCATCGTAATCCGGATTCTGATTCTTGTATATCAGCGACAGCGTTGGCATATTTAAAACAACTTCAGGGGATCGATGCCGTAGCATGTCGACTAGGTGCTCTCAACACCGAGACCCAATACATATATGATCATTTCAAGGTAGAGCCACCGCGGCTGATAGAGGATGTCAAGACCCAGGTACTTGACATTGAATATGATAAATTTCCGCCCAAGAGGGCGGATGATAGTGTGTTTCAAGTCTTCAGTGAGATGCAGCAGCAGCATATGCGGACCATGGCGATCACCCAGGATGACGGTAAACTGATCGGCGTCGTTACGGTGCAGGACATTGCGATGGCGATGATCAGCGGGGACATCTACGGCCTGCATACCTCGGTCGATCATTTGTGTCACGTGTTAAATGCCAACCCGATCTTTCTGTCAAAAAATGAATTTGCCGGACAGATCCGGGTCGTGGCTTATTATCATGATAATGAAAAACTGCAGGAAGTCCTCCAGCCGGGTTATGTCATCATCGTCGGCGACCGGTTTGATGTCATAGAGATGGCGATCAACAGTCAGGTTGAGCTTATCCTCGTCACCGGGAGTCATGAACTGCCCGAGCGATTGCTTGAATCGGCCAAAGACAAAGACGTCAGCATCATTTGTTGCGGGCTGGACACCTATACAACGGCCAAACGGGTATCACAATGTAATTTTATTGATCAGATCATGACCAGATCGGACCTGAAATCTTTTGTTGAAACAGCTTATCTTGACGTTGTGCTGGAAGAAATCAAAACGACCAATTATTCCAATTATCCGATTGTGGATAAAGACTACCGTTATCTGGGATTGATCTCACGGCGAAACATTCTGGGCAGCCGGGGCAAACCCGTCATTCTGGTCGACCATAATGAGGCTGCTCAATCGGCCACCGGGATCGAACAGGCAGAGATCCTCGAAATCTTCGATCATCATAAAATAGGTGATGTCGCTACCTCTCAGCCGATTCATTTTCGCAACCTACCGGTCGGTTCGACCAGTACTATCATCTATTTGTTGTATAAAGAACAAAACCGACTGATCCCTCAGGATATCGGCGGATTGTTGTTCTCCGGAATTATCTCAGACACGTTGTTTTTGTCATCACCGACTACGACCGAGACCGATATCAGGGCACTGAATGAGCTGGAAGACTACCTTGGCCTGAATGCCAGTGAGTTTGCCAAGGACATGTTTACCGCCGGCACGGCCTTAGGTGACTCCAGCATTGAAGAGTTGTTTTATCGCGATTATAAATTATTTGAAGTTGCCGGGAAACAACTCGGGATTGCTCAGATCTATACCTTGGATATTGCAACGATCCATAAACTGGAGCCGGAAATCAAACGCTTTCTGCAGGAATTGAATCGCCGGACAAAACAATTTCTCACCATGCTGGTCGTAACGGATATCTACGCCAAAGGCAGCTATATTTATTATATGACCAAGAGCCAATCGATCGTTAATCAGACCTTTGACAGTACAGTCGATCAAGGCAGCTTTATTGCCGGAGTTGTCTCACGTAAAAAGCAGATTGTACCGCGCATGATGATGGTGATTTCACAATCCAGCTAAGTGGCTTGGTTGTGGTATAATCGGCCTGAGGAATAAAATGAGATTCATTTATCCGGGGACTTTTCAGACGAATAAAGACAATCAAAAACAATCCAAGCGATACTTTGGCAAAACAAATGATGTCAAGGGAAAACAGCTTGAACTAAACCGGAGTTAAACCCTGTAAACCACAGGGTTTTCTTGCCTTTCGAAGAATATGAAGAAATGAGGGACATCATGTTTTGCCTGTTTAGCGGTACATCTAACCCGAGCTTTGCTCAAAAGGTGGCAGATCATCTCGGTGTTAAGCTGTCAAAAAGTGAAAGCCGGACCTTTCGCGAAGGGAATCTGATGGTTCGTCTGGATGAGCCGGTCCG
>JAAZLX010000201.1 GCA_012799095.1 Tissierellia bacterium | reverse complement strand
ATGAAGAATCATATATTGTCACGCTGTCTCGCCGAATACTGGCGAATTCATCATCATTCAAATACATCACCTGTCGGGTGCGACTGAGTATCGCCGGTACGTCACTAGCCAGATAGTTCTCGCCCTCACCCAATCCTACGATAAGAGGTGAATTTTTACGTACGGCAATGATCTCATCCGGTCGATCCGCCGCTAATACCGCAATGGCATAGGAGCCTTCCATCTGTTCGACCGCCTGATGGACCGCCTGCAGCAGATGGTTTGATCCAAGATAATAATGCTCGATCAGATGAGCGATCACCTCGGTATCGGTTTCTGACACATAATGAGTGTATCCCAGTCCTGCCAATTTGTTTTTTAGGGCCAGGTGGTTTTCAATGATCCCATTGTGAACGACGGCGATTTTATTACCGGCAGATAGATGGGGATGTGCATTCTCAAACGTTGCCGGCCCGTGAGTAGCCCATCTGGTATGTCCAATACCGATACCCTCATCATTGGTTTCAATCAAACCACTGGTAAGATTTCCCAGTTTTCCAACCGCTTTTTGAACCGTGATATGATGATTATCAATAAACGCTATCCCGGAGGAATCATATCCCCGATAAGCCAATTTTTCTAAACCTTCAATCAGGACCGGTACGGAAGAGCCCTGTCCAATATAACCGATGATGCCACACATAAGTGCCTCCTGATGATAGACAAATCGTTTGTCTAAATTTTATTCTGTGTAATTATATCACACTGACTTTTATCGAAAAAGGTTAATTCCTTTTGGTTAGAGCCATACAAAACAGTCTATACCCGTCCTAAATCCAGGATATGGTCCACTCAGCCTATTATTACGTATAATTAATATTTAGTTCGTTGACAGGTCTTGTGGCGGGGTACTAGTTAGTCAATAACAACTTGGATACTAATCGAACGAATAGCAACCGGGCCAGATATGGAAAGGATTCAAATGAAACGCAAAGTAGGAATATTTCAGACGGCCGAACAGGCGATCGAGGCTGTTCGCGAACTGCAAAACCTGGGTTTTACCAATGAAGAAATATCTATTATTACAAAAGATGAAAAGATGAAAGACTATGCCGCCGACGAACAGTTGGGCGATGATTCAGACAGCATACCTGCGAAAAGCGCGGTAACCGGCGGTGTTGTCGGGGGTCTTGGGGCATTATTGATAGAACTGGGATTGATCGCAATCCCCGGTATTGGCCCCTTCCTCGCCGTCGGTCCGGTCGGCGCCGGTCTGATCGGAGCCATGACCGGAGGAGCAGTTGGAGGTCTTGTCGGTGCTCTGGTAGATATGGGCTTCGATCAAGACGAAGCCATCGTCTATGACGAGCAGATCCGACAAGGTAACATATTAGTCTGTGTCGATGATCACATCGATCGGACACTCGATCTCGACCGGGTTCTTCATCCCTACCCGGCTGCCGGTGCTGCCCAACAAGAACAGGTCGAACAAGATGAGCCTTTGAAGCGGGACGATCTATAGAGGCCAACTTCCCGGAATCGAATGACCTCATCCACCAATAATAGGACGTAAGGTAATTTGTCCGGATCAATCTTTCGGATCGGCCTATCAAACAGAAAGCTGTCTAATTGTGATATTCAACAACAATCGGGTAAATTAACTGATATAGAAATAGATCATATGACGGGTGTTTAGATCGATCGATGTTAGAGCAAGAATTGGTAATAGTAAAACCAGTTATGAGAAATATTTTTTCGAATAGCTGTATACAATATAAATCTATATTTCTAGAGAAAGGAGACTTCAATGCTTAGTTTAATTCTTTGGTTAGTATTCGGTGCAATCATTGGTTGGATCGCAGGCGTGATCATGAAAGATCAACGTGGGATCCTCGGAAACATTATTATAGGTATCCTTGGTTCATTCCTCGGCGGTTGGATTTCTACCATGACAGTTGGTACTACGTTTAACGAGTTTTCACTGACCGGACTGATTTTCTCTGTCATCGGCGCAGTCATCCTGATTTTCCTGAAACAATTACTCATGGGAAAACGTAGCTAGTCTAACAATTTGACCAACTGACATCGCAACAAACCTCCTTTAAGACGACATATCTTTCGGGAGGTTTTTTTATTGCTGTCGAAGAATCGTTCAGATCATCAAATATCAGTTCTTTTTGCTTTCCCTACTCCTAATCGAACTCCCAGCACAGCCAAAACCACCCCGCCTATGATCGCTCCGATATACGAAGCCAACTCATATCCTTCGAAACCGGTATGTTGATAGATTTTAAACCCGCCTAAAAAGGTTCCCCCTATAATCAAACCGAGATAACCACCAACTACTATCCCAACGGCAAGGCCGAGAACACCACCGAGGATCCCGTAATACACTTTTTTATTTGCCATGCTCCATCTCCAGACATAATAGGATCATCGTATTCCATACTTGTCTTACGAGTAGTAAACCATAGGAATGTATTGTAAAACTGAAAAAACCGCAAAATGCGGTCTTGTCTTAAGCCAGGTATTGTTCAAACAGATGGGCCAGATCCTGCGCTATCTGCTGTAATTCAACCTCATTCTCGCCTTCCAGCATGACCCGAACCAGTGGTTCCGTACCGGAGGGGCGAATCAGTACCCGTCCTTTTCCATGAAGCGATTCCTCGATCAAAGTGATTTTCCGGTTGATCGCATCGATCGTTTGATAATCATTTTTTCGATTATTGTTGACCCTGGCATTGACCAGGACTTGCGGATACCTGGGGATCTGATCATTCCAGGTTGCCAGGTTTTGTCCGGATTGCAGGATCGCTTCGGCCAGAATAAGCCCCGTCATGATGCCATCACCGGTCGAATTTCGATTGAGGAATATGATGTGTCCCGATTGTTCTCCGCCCAGACTGTAGCCACCTTCAAGCATTTTTTCCAATACATAACGATCGCCTACCGGAGCTGTCTCGATCATAAAACCATGGTCTTTGGCGTAATTCATAAATCCGAGATTGCTCATGACCGTTGCGACGATCGTCAGGTTGCTCAATTCATCATTTTTACTGAGATGATGAGCGCAGATCGCCATGATCTTATCACCGTCGAATTCGCGGCCGTGTTGATCGACTGCCAGTACTCTGTCACCATCGCCATCAAAAGCCAGACCCAAATCAAATTCATCATGAGCGACCAGGTATTTTAACTGGTCCAGGTGGGTCGAACCGCAATTGTCATTGATATTGATGCCATTCGGTTGATCGCTGATCACTGTTACCTCGGCGTCGACATCTTCAAAGGCCAGCTTGGCCAGTCCTACTGTCGCACCATTGGCACAATCGAGGGCTACTCTGAGACCTTTCAGGTTGCCTTTTAACGCCCGTTTGGCGTTGTCGAGGTAAAGCTCTACCAACTCAAATCGATTGATGAAATGGCCCAGTTTATCGTGGGTAAACGTGTCTTCGATCGTCCGTTCACCTATCAAATAAGATTCGATCTCTTCTTCGATCTCATCACTTAGCTTAAAACCGAGATGATTGAAAAACTTGATGCCATTATATTCATATGAGTTATGCGATGCACTGATGACAACGCCGGCATCAAACCGTTGGTCTTTTACCAAAAAGGCAACAGCCGGGGTCGGTACTACACCGACTCGCACCACATCACAGCCGACTGACAAGATCCCCGCAATCATAGCTGACTCCAACATATCGCTTGAGAGGCGGGTGTCTTTGCCTATCAGGATGCGGGCTTTTTCACCATTGAGGTGCTTCGTCAGAACATAAGCCCCGTAACGACCAAGATCATACGCCAAATCATTCGTCAAGTCGAGATTGGCAATTCCCCGAACACCGTCCGTTCCAAAATATTTTCCCATGGTTTCTCCTTCGTTTTCTTCACCTATATTAGCATATTCTGCCAAAAAAATAAAAGAGGAGGGGTGTCCCCCTCCCATCAACTACATTTGCAGTTTGGCGGCTTCAGCACCTTTGGCAAATGCCTGACGGTTGATATCCATCAGAGATGCTTTGGTCATTCCCAGCTTACTTTCAAGCGCTTGTAAAACACTCTCCGGATCAAGACTGCGTCTGATTTCAATATAGGCTCCCAGCATGACCATATTGGCGATCTTCATATTGCCCAGATCGTTAGCAATGTCATTGCAGGGAATGTAATATACTTTGACATCTGTCCGTTCGACCGTTTCTTCGATCAAACTCGAATTGACAAGCACGACTCCGCCCGGTTCCACCTCGGGAACAAACTTTACCATCGAAGGCAAATTCATCACGATGGCACAGGTTGCATCAGCTGAAATGATCGGGGAAGCGATCGGTTTATCACTGATCATCACATCACAATTGGCTGTTCCGCCGCGCATTTCCGGACCATACGATGGTAGCCAGGATACTTCTTTCTCTTCATTCATGCCTGCTTGGGTCAATAATTGCCCCATCAGCATGATCCCCTGGCCTCCAAAACCGGCCAGAATAATTCTTTCGTTAAGCATTCTCCACCTCCTGATAATCACGGAAGTTGCCCAAGGGATAATAAACCATCAGGTTATCTTCCAGCCAGCGCAATGCTTTGACCGGATTCATCCCCCAGTTGGTCGGACATGTTGACAACACCTCGACAATAGCAAAGCCCTTGCCTTCCAGCTGAATTTCAAACGCTTTTTTAATGGCACGCTTGGCTTTTCTCACATTGGCCGGGCTATTGACAGCCACTCGCTCGACAAAAGTTGCTCCGGGTACCTGAGCCAGCATTTCACTCATTTTGATCGGCATACCGGTTGTGGCAGCATCACGGCCATATGGTGAAGTCGTCGTCCGCTGACCGATCAAGGTGGTCGGCGCCATTTGACCGCCGGTCATACCATAAATCGCATTGTTGACGAAAATAGTAGTGATATTTTCGCTCCGGTGAGCGGCATGTACGATTTCGGCCGTTCCGATCGATGCCAGGTCTCCATCGCCCTGATAAGTAAACACAACATTGTCGGGCAAAATCCGTTTGATACCGGTAGCAACAGCCGGTGCCCGTCCATGAGCAGCTTCTGACATATCACAATTAAAATAATTATAGGCCAGTACCGAGCATCCGACCGGAGCAACGCCGATCGATTTACCGAGGATACCAAGCTCTTCCATCACCTCACCGACCAGGCGATGAATGATCCCGTGTGTGCAACCGGGACAATAGTGGGTTTCGACATCGGTTAAGCCTTTGGTCTTTTGAAATACAACCGCCATTATTTGCCTCCGTTCAGGATTTCTTTGACTTTGTCGATTACCAGTTGAGGTGTCGGGATCATCCCACCTGAACGACCAACAAAGTGAATTGGCCTCTGACCTTCATTACCGATTCTGACATCATCGATCATCTGGCCCATGCTCATCTCAACACACAAGATGTTTTTGGCTGATTCAGGCAGATCCTTGATCGCCTGATATGGGAAAGGCCAGACCGTGATCGGGCGAATCAATCCGACATGGATGCCTTGGGCCTGCAACAGATCGACCGCAGCTTTGGAGATCCGGGCAGTCGTACCATAGGCTACGATCACCAATTCGGCTCCCTCCATGTTGTATTCTTCGAACATGATCTCTTTGTCTATCATCTCCTGGTACTTGGTTTGAAGGTGGATATTATGTTGTTCCAATTCTTCTGCCGCCAGATAGAGCGAGTTGATGACATTGGGTTTTCGTTTTTCTTGTGTTCCGGTGGTGGCCCAGTCTTTTGCCGGAAGGTCCATCTTCGGCATTTCTTTAAATTCAACCGGCTCCATCATTTGCCCCATCATACCGTCCCCCAGGATCATGACAGGGTTGCGGTAATAATCGGCTTTATCAAAGGCCAGTTGGACCAGGTCTACCATCTCCTGGATATTACCCGGCGCATAGACCAACAGCTTATAATCACCGTCTCCTCCGCCCCGGGTGGCTTGGTTATAGTCTGACTGGGCGGGTTGAATGCTACCCAGACCCGGTCCGCCCCGGACCATGTTGACGATAACACACGGCAGTTCAGCTCCGGCTATGTAGGAGATACCTTCTTGTTTTAGCGCAATACCGGGGGAAGAGGAGCTGGTCATGACCCGTTTGCCGGTTCCGGCAGCACCATAAACCATGTTGATGGCAGCGACTTCCGACTCCGCCTGAAGATAGACGCCTCCAATTTTCGGCAGGCGAGCTGACATATATTCCGGCAGTTCACTCTGCGGGGTGATCGGATACCCGAAAAAATATTTACATCCGGCAGCGATAGCGGCAGCGCCGATTGCTTCGTTGCCTTTCATCAAGACTTTTGACATCGATTCCTCCTAATTCCTTTCCACGGTGATGACAAGATCAGGGCACATCATCGCGCAGTTGGCACAACCAATACAATTGTCTGGATCCACCACAGTGGCAGGATGGTATCCCTTCCGATTGATCGCTTTGTCATCCATCGCCAGGATATTGGTCGGACAGACGCTGACACACAGCCCACATCCTTTACATAGATCCTGTTTGAAAGTGACGGTTCCTTTGGCCATTTTTTCCTCCTTATTACATCCATGCATCGCGCATGTACATACCGACGGGTAATCGTTCGCCCTCAATATCCGGGGGCAAACCTGCCAGTGCACTTTTGATCGCACTGATATAGCGGATCGGTAATCCACTCCTGTGAGATACCTGGCGAGCTAACTCGATACCGGCCAGAACATCCTCTGTCGTCGTATCCCATATCATATGAGTGTTGACGATCAACCCGGTAAATTTCAGGTTGGAAGTGTATTCGATCCCTTCTAAATAACGCATGACACCATCGAGATCCCGGGTCTCCGGCCGGTAGGCATTGATCACCAGAAGCATCTCATAGCCCCTGGCTTTGATATCCTCGGCAAACGCCACCACTACTCTGGCTCCGACTTCATCGCCTCCCAGATCCAGTATGACATCGTATTCAGGATCAGCGATCGGTCCGCGAATTTCAGCCGAAACAGCCGGTAGATCAAGACTGGATGCATGACCAAGGGTCGAGCTGATCACGCGGATCCCTTCGTTTCCCATCATTTCCGCCCGTTCCCTGGAACGAAAGTAGGGATTGACAATATCGAGATCTCCCAGAGCGACCTTGCGACCCTTAGCTGCAAGCTGCATCGCCAGGCTGACAGCGAATTCGGTTTTCCCACTCCCATAGTGTCCGGTTATTATTTTAATAGTCGTCATAATTTTTGACTTCTTCCTCACCTCTTAGAATGCGGAGTGCTCCGTCTGTCAAAGCGCTCATCTCATCTTCTCCCGGATAGACCGATACCGGAGCAATAAACTCGACCCGCCGGCTGATATAGTCTGTCAAATACTTGCCATGCGCCAGACCCCCGGTCAGAATAATCTGATCGACCTGTCCTTTGAGGACGGCTGCGCACATTCCAATTTCTTTCGCCACCTGATAGCCCAGGGCATCACGGATCAACCCGGCATATTCATCGCCCTGATCTACCATTTCGTCGACATTTCGACCATCATTGGTCGATAAATAGGAGACATAGCCACCGTTTCCGGTGATCATTTTTTTGATCTCTTTCTCGGAATATTTCCCACTAAAACAAAGCTTGGCCAGATCACCGACCGGTAGTCCGCCGGCTCGCTCGGGTGAAAAAGGACCGTCACCGTTTAAGGCGTTGTTGACATCGATCACCTTGCCTTTTCGATGAGCTCCGACAGAAATACCACCGCCCAGATGAGCGATGATCAAGTTGAGGTCTTCATATTTTTTATTGACCGACTTGGCATAGCGATGAGCCACTGCCTTTTGGTTCAAGGCGTGAAAAATGCTGATACGCTCGATCTCGGGATGACCGGAGATCCGGGCAATCGGTTCCATTTCATCCACCACCACCGGGTCAACGATATAAGATGGTAAGTTCAGGCTGCTGGCGATGTCATGAGCCAAAATAGCACCTAAATTTGAAGCGTGCTCGCCCTTTTCTGATTTGCGGACATCGGCCAACAGTCCCGGTGTAATGGCATACGTGCCTCCGGGGATGAATTTGATCAAACCGCCCCGACCGACTACTGCCGAAAGTTTTTGAATATTGATGTCGCTCTCGGCCAAGGCATCCATTACTACCTGATAGCGAAAATCCGCCTGGTCGATGATCGAATCAAACTGACTTAATTCCACTTCCGAATGTCGCAATGTTTTATTGAACACTTCCTGTTCATCGTCATACAGGGCGATCTTGGTGGAGGTCGATCCGGGATTGATCGATAGGATGCGATACATCTACCCCTCCTTCATTT
>JAAZLX010000200.1 GCA_012799095.1 Tissierellia bacterium | reverse complement strand
TCCCCGGGCTGCCAATCGGGCCTCTTCCGACACATCATCGACAATATCATGGACATGCAGGACATTGCCGCAGGCGAAGAAGCCATTCTGCAGGCTTTCCCGATCCTCATCGACTACAATCTTTCCTGAGGCGTCGATCGGTAAAAATGATTGCACCAGATCATTCTCCGGTATCAGCCCAACACTAAGTAAAAGCATATCACAATTGATGAGAGACTCCTGACCGGTGATCAGATCCTGGATGATGACACCGCTCAAGTGCTCTCTTCCCAACACCTGTTTAATCCGGGTGTTGAGCAAGAGTGGAATGTCAAAATCATTCAAACACTGAGCAATGTTTCTTTGCAGGCCACTTGATATCGGATTGATTTCGACAACTGCCTTAACATCGACCCCTTCGAGTGCCAGCCGCCGTGCCATGATCAGACCGATATCGCCCGAACCGTAAATCAGAGCACTGCTGCCCAGGGACAGGCCTTCGAGATTGATCATCTTCTGGGCTGCGCCTGCCAGATACATCCCGGCCGGCCGTTCGCCCAACAGGGCAATCGCTCCGGCTGTCCGCTCGCGACAACCCATGGCCAGAATGACGGCTTCGGCTTCCAATTCGATCAGTTCAGCGTGGCGGAGCACTGTCAGCTGCTTGTTGGGGTGCAGTTCGACCACACTGGCCGAGGTCCAGACCTCGATCCGACTTTGTTTCACCTGATCGATCAGGCGGGCCGAGTATTCCGGACCGGTCAATTCTTCACCGAATTCATGTATGCCGAAGCCGGAATGGATACATTGATTTAAAATTCCTCCCGGTTCCGGTTCTCTTTCGATGACCAGAATATCATCTATGTCCAACCGCAGGGCTTCGACCGCTGCACTCAAACCGGCCGGTCCTCCCCCGATAATTACCAGGTTTCGTTTCATGGTTTCACCATCCACGATCCCGGCCGCTCTTTTTCGATCGACTCAATACTCACTCCCAGTTCTTCTGCTAAGATCCGCAACACACGGTGCTCGCAAAATCCTCCCTGACAGCGGCCCGACCCCGGCCGGACCCGTCGCTTGATCCCTCCGACCGTTTTGGCCCCCTGCTTGATCGCCAGTTTGATGTCAGCTAGAGTAATGTCTTCACAGCGACAGACTACATCACCATAGTCAGGATCCTTCCGCATCAGCTTTTGTTGTTGCAGGATCGTGTGATCTCTGAACAGATGGATGCCTTTTCGCTTCGGTTGAAAGTCGGTTTTTTCAATCAAATCATGATCCTGTTTTATCAGTTCAAGAACATATTCCGCGATGGCCGGTGCACTGGCCAATCCGGGGGAATCGATCCCATTCAGATGATACGCCCCCGACTCCCCCCGGCAGATGTCAAAGTCACCCGTTTGACTAGTGGAGCGCAGTCCGGTAAATAAGCGGATCGTCTTGTCGAGACGGACCTTCCGGATCAATCGGGGCAATTCATCATCGACCCGATCCATTCCCTCTTCTGTTACAGAGGTATCCTTGCGACTGTCCTGCCCTACTGAAGTCGGGCCTAACAAAACATTTCCGTGAACCGTCGGTGCCACCAGCACTCCTTTACCTTCGGTCGTCGGAACTTGAAACAGCACTTGATGATAGTGGACCCGCTCAGTCAGATCAAGCACCCGATACTCACCTCGTCGGACATAAGTGTCTATCACCGTATCGTGCAACATATCGGCCAAATGGCCTGTTTCCACCCCGGCGGCATTGATCAGGATACGGCAGCGATACACTCGATCTTGTGTTTGCACGATAAATTGATCACCTTCGCAATCGATGGCAATCACCTCTTGCCTGGGATAGAATTCTACGCCGTTGATCATCGCACTGTCCAAAAAAGCATAGGTGGCATTAAATGGACAAATGATCGCAGCACTCGGGGCATGCAATGCAGCAACTACCTCATCCGACACCTGGGGTTCGATGCTGCGGGTGTCGTCAGCATCAAGCATGCGAAGGCCGCTGATTCCGTTGTCGAGCCCCCGAAGATACAGTTGATTCAAAACCAGTTTTTCATCTTCATTCCGGGCCACCACCAGCGAACCGATCGCTTGATAAGGGATATCGAGCATCAGATGAAGCTCACGGTACAGTTCCGCCCCTCGTTTATTCAATCGGGCCTTTAGACTTCCCGGCAACGGATCATATCCGGCATGGACAATACCGCTATTGGCTTTGGATGTTTCCTGACAAGCCTCATTATTTTTTTCCAAGACGATCGTCTTCAGTTGATATTTAGAGCATTCTCTGGCCAGTGTTGCGCCAACGATCCCGGCTCCGATGATCACGACATCACTGATTATCATTCCATCACCCGACGGACAGCATCCTGCCACTGATCGTAATGAACTTCGATCCATTGACGGGACTTCGACGGCTTAAACACGGTCACATCCGCTTGAAGGGTGCGCAATTGTTCGACTGACTGCCAGACGCCGACTTCTAAGCCAGCCAGATAAGCCGCTCCAAGTGCTGTGGTCTCGGTGATTTTCAGGCGTCTCACCGTAGTGTTCAACATGTCAGCCTGAAACTGCATCAAAAATCCGTTGGCAGCTGCTCCCCCATCGACTTGCAGGTGGGGTACCCGAAGGCCGGTGTCCTGTTTCATGGCAGTCAATATATCCAGGGTCTGATAGGCAATGCTTTCAAGCGTAGCCCGGACGATATGTTCTCGCTTCGTTCCCCGCGTCAGTCCGAAGATGGCTCCCCGGGCACGCATATTCCAATAGGGAGCTCCCAGTCCCGTGAAGGCAGGAACTACAACCACACCGTCACTGTCATCGACCAGACCGGCGTAGTATTCACTCTGAGCAGCATCATATATCATCTTCAGTTCATCTCTCAGCCACTGGATAGCTGCTCCGGCGATAAACACGGAGCCTTCCAGTGCATAACGAATTTCATCACCTCTCTTCCAGGCAATGGTGCTGATCAGACCGGTTTGAGAATTTTTGATTTTATCACCGGTGTTCATCAGCATAAAGCATCCCGTTCCATACGTATTCTTCACCATACCGGCATCCGTACACAATTGAACAAACAGCGAAGCCTGCTGATCTCCGGCCACACCTCGAATCGGGATCTCGATACCGGCTATCACCTCTGGATGGGTCATACCGAAATCACCGGCTGAATCCATCACCTCGGGCAGGATCGCTCTCGGGATACGAAACAGCTCCAGCAATTCATCATCCCACTCCAGGGTGTGGATATTATAAAGCATCGTGCGAGAAGCATTTGTCACATCAGTCGCGTGAACGTTACCTCTGGTCAATTTCCATATTAAATAAGTATCAACGGTACCAAAGGCAATTTCGCCTTTTTCGGCCCGCTCTCTCAGGCCATCGACATGGTCGAGGATCCACTCTATCTTGGATGCGCTGAAATAAGCGTCCAGCACCAATCCGGTCTTGTCCTTTATGATATCGGCTTTTCCCAGTTGCTTCAGCTGTTCGATCCGTTCCGCACTGCGCCGACACTGCCAGACGATCGCAGGATAGACCGCCCGGCCTGTTTCCCGGTCCCACAGGATCGTCGTTTCCCGTTGGTTCGTGATGCCGATGGCGGCAATATCCCGCGGTGACACATTTGCCTTTTCGATCGCTTCACGGGCGACCGAAATCTGGGATAACCAAATATCATCCGGTTCATGCTCGACCCAGCCGGGTTTCGGATAATGCTGGGGAAACTCCTTTTGTGTTTTGGTAACTACTTCGGCCTTGTCATTGAACAAGATTGCCCGGGAGCTGGTCGTCCCCTGATCGAGTGCCAAAATATATTTCATTCCTTCTCCCTTCCTTGCATCGCTCGAATCTGATCAGCAAAAAGTCTGGTTGCTGTGACTGTTTCTATTTTGGGACTTATCGTTGCCTGATTTGCTACTGTGTCAAGAACAAACAACTTTTCGATCTCGCTTTGTTCCAGGCCACGAGCTGCTTCATCATCAAACAGGCAGTGGCTGATAGCCGCAATGATGCGTTTCGCACCTAATTTCTTTAGTTGAGCAGCTGCTTTAAATAATGTATTTCCGGTAATTGAGAAATCATCGACAATGATGATGTTTCTCCCTTCGACTTCCCCGATGATCTCGAGCATGTCGGGGTTTTCTGAATGATCCCGTCTCACCTTGTCGCCGATCGCGATATCCGCATCCAACAGAGCAGCAAACTTCCTGGCATCCTTGACAAATCCGGCATCCGGTGAAAACACGACCGGATCATCCAGTAATCCGTGCAATGATTTGGACAAGACTGCCCGTCCGTTTAAATGATCCACCGGTACGCGAAAGAAGCCTTCAATCTGCGGTGCGTGCAAATCAAGCATGACAAGCGAATCGACCCCGACGGTTTCTAACAGATCGGAGCAGACCTTGGCTCGGATCGAGGTTTGAGGTTCATCGAGCTTATCCCCTTTGGCATAGCTGAAGTATGGAATGATGGCACAGACACTCTTAGCACTGGCTCGGCGGGCAGCATCAATAAAAAACAACAGCTCCATCAGTTCATTGTTGGGATCTAGCCCGATGGTCTGAATGATATACACGTCTTTTCCCCGAACCGGCTCATCCAGACGAACCATCAAATTCCCTTCGCGAAAGGTCCGGCTTTCACTTTTTGACAACATA
>JAAZLX010000199.1 GCA_012799095.1 Tissierellia bacterium | reverse complement strand
CATTTTGGAAATAACGGTCATTCGAACCGGCTTCCATGGCCGCGACCGATCCCATTCCCCGGATGTTCTTAAAGCTTCTGCCTTTATATATCACCCGTTCGCCCGGGCTTTCTTCTGTGCCTGCCAGAATCGAGCCTAGCATCACGGTGGAAGCACCGGCAGCGATCGCTTTGACGATATCACCCGAGTATTTGATCCCACCATCGGCGATCACCGGAATATCGTATTGCTTTGCCACTTCAACCACATCCATGACAGCTGTCAGTTGGGGAACACCGACACCGGCAACGATCCGGGTGGTACAGATCGAACCCGGTCCAATGCCGACTTTGAGGGCATCGGCTCCGGCCTCGATCAATGCTTTGGCAGCCTCAGCCGTAGCGATGTTTCCGGCGATGACCGGTACACCAGGATACGTCTGTTTCAACCAGCCAAGCTTATCGATCACATTACCGGAATGTCCATGAGCCGAATCAAGCACCAGGACATCAACCTGAGCAGCTACCAGGGCTTTCACCCGGTCTTCCAAGTCGGAAGATATGCCGACAGCGGCACCAGCCAGCAGGCGCCCCTGCTTATCCGTAGCCCGTTCCGGAAACATCACGACTTTTTGAATATCTTTTATCGTGATCAACCCTTTTAAGATAAACTGTTCATCGACTAGTAACAGCTTCTCTACCTTGTGCTGACGTAGGATTTGTTCCGCTTCCGCCAGGGTAATACCGGGTTGAGCTGTGATCAGATTGGTTTTGGTCATGACATCGTCGATTCTTTTATCCAGGTCCGGTTCAAACCGAATATCACGGTTGGTGATGATCCCGAGCAACTTCATCGTTTCATCGACCACCGGAACACCTGAAATACGATATCTTGCCATCAGTTCATTGGCATCTTTGACCAGATGATCCGGTGACAAATAAAAAGGATCCGTGATCACACCATGTTCTGAACGTTTGACACGATCGACTTCCATTGCCTGGTGCTCGATCGACATATTTTTATGAATGATACCAATGCCCCCATGACGGGCCATCTCAACAGCCATTTGCGACTCAGTTACTGTATCCATGCCACTTGAGATGATCGGGATCTTCAATGTTATATGTTTGGTCAAACGGGTGTGTAAACGGACCCGGTCAGGTGTGACGACGGAATGTTGTGGAACTAACAATACGTCATCATACGTTAGTGCTTGTGTTATTTTCATTCTTCCTCCCTCATAGTAGAAGATGGGCTCTTCTGTAGAAACGTTTTCGCCAAAATTGAAAACTTATACGAGTATTAATTTAGATTATCACTCCCGATAATGTCGGTCAAGCCAGAATCTGTGGTGATATGTGTCTTTAACGTAAATTGACATAGGTTAAATAGTCATTTAATATATGGGTACAGGATAGGAGATGCTATGAAATCAAACAAACAACTGATAAAGACCTTAACGGCTTTGTTCTTTGGTTTGATTGGTTCCGGTGTGCTACATTTCGGGGTAGCACTGTATATACTACGTGTCACGGGATCGTCGCTGTCATTTGCGATGACCATGATCATCTCGCCTTTGGTGTCGATCGTTTTCACACCACTGGTAGGACACGTGGTCGATCGCTTTTCCCGAAAAGTAATCGTTCGCTGGGCTCAAATTGTATCCATCATCACCCTGCTGATTTTTGCAGGGCTTTTTGAACGGGTCGAACCCGTATTGAACCTGGTCATCCCGACGCTGATCATCTTGAAAATTGCAGATATCTTTTTTTCGTCCGCCTATTTGGCAGCGGTTCGAGGTATTGTACTGGATGAACAGATCAATCGACTCCAATCTTTGATCAGCGGTTTTCAATCGATCGCCGGAATCATTTCCCCTGTGCTGGGGGCTGCTCTGTTTGCTTTGTTGTCCATGCCGGTATACATTGGATTGGTCGCCCTGTTTGAACTGATCGCCCTGATGGTCAATATGTCGATCGACTTCCGATTTAATCCGCTCACCCGGGTCGAAACCGACCAAACACAGGGAAATGTCTGGCAGACGTTTGTCCAGGGCTTTCGCTATATCAGGACTCGGCCCGATTTGATCCGAATGGCTCTGGTAGCCATGCTGGTCAATTTTCTTCTGATGTCACAATCAGTCGGCATTCCCCAGGTCCTTGTCAATATATTCCGACTGAGTGATGGTCAGTATGGTCTGGTCATGATGGCAGCTTCAATCGGTGTACTGGTATCTTCCATTGTTTATGGATTGGTCGATATTCAACCGAAAAGGCCTCTGATTCTGCTCTATCTAGTCGGTATTATTATGGGCGTCTTACTTGGACTAAAAGGCTTGCCCAGTCTGTTCGACTTTTCAAGCACACAGGCATTTTACTACTTCTTTTCGATGATGCTGATCTCCGGTATCGCCGCTTCACTGGTCAATATTCCCATGATGAGCTACATGCAAAAAGCGGTAGAAGAAGAATACAAAGGCCGGGTGTTTACCCTGTTCTCCACCCTGGCCACTGCTCTCACCCCGATCAGCATCCTTATGTTTGGTGTGCTGTTTGATAAATATTCTGCCGGATGGCTGTTTGTCGGTTCCGGTATGGCCCTGATCGCAGCCGTCGGTCTGATCTGGCTGCTTACTCCCCCGTCACAAACAACCGGAGGTAATATATGACTTTTCTGGTGAATCGAAATAAAACCAAACTGCATGATTATTTAACGATGGCAGCCTTTTTGCCACCTCAAGTCCATCAGCTGAATGAAGATGAATATCGAACCGAGGTAATTGATCGGGTGAACGAACTTCGTCAATCTGTCTCTGATCTGGCTGACGGACTCCTCGACTTTCGAATTGCTGATCGTTTCCTGTTTTTCGGATTATTGAAGGAATTGCCCCCCGAGGTGATCACACCGTCTGATTATATTGCAACCGCCCGACAATATATCAATGCGTTTGATGAAGAGACGTATTTGAAACAGTTGAGCACCAACCTGGATATTGATTATCCCGGGAGAGACTTAAACAGTATTCAAACGATGTTGCGGGAAAGCAGTTTTGATGATCGGGAGAAATGGATCGGTCTGATGATTTTTACCGATCCGAAAACGTATCTCCTACGCATGATCGACCGTCTGGAAGAAATCTTTCAACGGTTCGATCCGCTGTATGATCCGCTGTCTGAATCACACCGAGACAGAATCTCCCAGACAAGCGATCAGGAATTTATCGAAGACTACCGCTTGATCGAAAAAACCTTTACCCAGGACACGACTAGATTTGACAAGATCGAGATCGTACCGACATTGTTTCAGCCTTATTCGGCTTCCCTGTTTACGTTTGCCCATCGGCTTCAGGTTGCTCTGGGGATCGAATTGGCAAATTCCATTCGACACTCGAGACAATTTGACACCAAACAGAAGTCCGATTTCTTTAAAAATCTGAGCGATCCGACCCGGTATGAAATGCTATTGTTGCTGGTAAAAGCCGATCACACAAATAAGCAATTAGCTGATGCTCTGGGCGTGACTGCTCCCAATATCACTTATCACTTCCGCAGTTTATTAAAAGACGGCCTGGTCAAACTTGATCTTACCAGCGATAAACCGCGCTATCGGATCAACCGGGAACATTTCAACCGGATACTGCTGGAACTGACCGAAGATCTGGACTTAACGGGTATCGATCGATGATCCAGTTCGATTTGCGCGGTATTCCTCTGGAGGACTTATGCTAAAGCACTATTCTGAATTCTTAAAAAAGAATATCTGGCGTTATGTGGTCGGAGTCATTATTCTACTGCTGGTAGACCTTTTCCAATTAGTTCTGCCGCAAGTATTAAGCCGATTTACCGACTCGCTACTGGCCGGTTCGACTGTAATGAGCGACATCCATCGCATTGTGATCATCATCGGCATCTTAGCCGTCGGGATCGCAGTCTCACGTTTTTTATGGCGGGTCATGATCACCTGGACCGCCGTTTATTTTGAGGCCTGGATCCGCTCGAAATTATTCAAACACTTGACCGGCTTGCCAAGAACCTTTTATCACGAACACAAGACCGGAGATCTGATGGCTCATGCCACCAACGATATTCGAACCGTTCGGTTTGCTTCATCCGGTGGCATCATCATGAGCGTGGATGCCCTATTCATCT
>JAAZLX010000198.1 GCA_012799095.1 Tissierellia bacterium | reverse complement strand
TGTTGTTTCTTCTGACAACGGCTCCCCGGTCTCACTCTCTTGATCGGCCGGGTCAGCGCTTGAAGGCTTCGGTACTAATACCTCCTCGCTTATGACCGACTGTTGATCTGTCCGGTTGACAGTGACAGCTTCCCAATGGGCCATCAGCGTGTCATCATCATATTCACCGGAAGCAAGCAAGTGGAAGAAATCCTTCTCCCGACTGATCCCGGGTTCTACTAAGTCAAAATAAGCCGACAACTCGTCGGTCTGTTTTTGCTGCTCGGCAGACAAATATTCCGGATTCAATTTGTTCAATCGGTCCAGGACTGATTGGGCATCCTGTAACAGCTCCTCCCGCTGGCTGAGGTTCTGTTTTACTTGAGCGTCTTTTTCCATGAAACCGGTCAGGCCCTGTTCCGTCGCAAGATCAGCTTCCCAGGCTGCCGGTAATAAACTCTTTAATTGTTCGATCTGATTGACGATAGCTCGCAGTTCATTCTGGCTGTCAGTCCAGTTCTGTGAAACCTCCTCAGCTGAAGGAGCGCATCCTGCAAGCAGTAAAATCATCACCAGGATCCAAAATATTCTTCTCATACCTTGTCTATTATTCCTCCCCTTTATGATCGGGTTTCGGTCTCAGGTTGGTTATTTTTCACTGGCATCCGTTTGTTCGAGCAGTCGTTTTGACACCATTTTGTAGACCACGCTTTGCACCGCCAGTCGCATGGCCAGTTCTGACGGATCATCTTCGGTCAAGTCCTGTTCCACTTGGCTCAAGGCTTGATGGATCGATGACTGGTAACTGTGATACATCTCAGCCGGGTCTTGATGGTGTGACAAAAGATCCAGCAGATCCTTCATCTCCTTTACATTATACACTTGCTTAAAGGCATTAATCATTCGAAGATAAACCAGATGCTCCCGATTATACTTTTTTTTGATAGCCCGGGGAACCAGTCCCGCTTTGACATAATTGTTCACCATAGAAGGCGTCAATTCCGCCTCAGGGCAACCCTTGATCTGCTCGCGGCTGAGGTATGTGATGGTTTGGTCGAGATATAAATCAAGATCCGGCAGGTTTTCCCAGTCGATTGATTGAGTCGCAGCCAGATCGTCCTTTATTTGTTGTATCGTCATCTGATCCTCCCAGAATAGTTTATGTTAAATCGAGCGCTCCGTCAATTGACATGTTGTATAACATATTATATAGTATTTATAACCACATGACATGGTATTAGGGGGTAATATGCCACGATTATTTGTGTTTGGTGATTCCATCACCAAAGGAGTTGTGTTCGATGAAGACCGGAAGCGTTATCACAACCTGCCGGAAAACTTTTTAGACCGCTATGGTAAATTGACCGGACACCAAATCATCAATCACTCGATCTTCGGTGCAACCATTACTAAGGGAAAAGCGATGGTCGAGCGCTTTCTGGCCAATATTTCTCCTGATGATGAAGTCCTCTTGATGTATGGTGGAAATGACTGTAATTTTGATTGGAAGGAGATTGCCCTCGATCCGGATGAACCTCATTTGGCCAACACACCTCTCGAGGATTTTCGCAACCATTACCGTCAGGTGATCGAGCTCGTGCTGACCAGGACACAACATGTCGCTCTGTCGACCTTGCCGCCACTCGAACACCAGCGTTTTTTTAAGTTTTGCTCACAAGGTCTCAATGTCGACAACATCCTGAGCTTCTTAGGTGATAAACATCATATCTATCGCTGGCAGGAAATGTATCATATGGTTGTCTGTGAACTGGCTGCTGAATGGAAGCTGAGACTATTGGATCTGCGACTGCCTTTTCTGGAAACAGCCAACTATCAGGATTACTATTGTATCGACGGGATGCATCCCAATCAAAAAGGCCAGGAACTGATGCTCCGGGCCGTATTGAACAACGGTTGATCAGAAAATATTTCTCTGAAGCCGATTATGAATTAGACTCCAAAAAATCGATCGTCCGCTGCGCCTGAGTCTCAAAGGGCTGACTGACAAAATCATCCAAAACCCCGAGCTCTCTTAGGCTGTAGCAGTACTCCAGAAACGAGCGATTCTCCAGCTCGGCATCCGATTGGTCGATGCCACGATACACTGTCAATTCATCCACCAAAAACAAACCATTGACGCACTCAAATTCCTCATTTTTTAGATCAAACAACACCAGAATCGTCCCGGTTGCATAGTCATACAGCTCCCGGGTTTTTTTATTTCTCGGCAGCTCAAAGATCTTCAGGTCGATCCCGTAGTACTCATTGGAAAACTGATGCAAAATCAGAAAGTCTTCGATCACATCGTACATCTGAATGTTTTTTTCAGCCAGCACCTCGGGTGGCAATGCGTGGAATTTCATCCTGGCTTTGCGGATCGGATCATCGATCTCAAAAGCATCATATTTCTCGACCAGATAATCGATCAACTCCGGCATGGTACGTTTGTTTGGTAAAATCACAGCCGCCTGATGACAGGCATCGATCATTTCATGGATCCGGTTCATACTCTCCTCCAGGGAAACCGCAAGGCATTCTTGGTAGCATCTTTGGTGGCATTGGCAAAGCTCTTAACGACAAGGACTGCATTTTCACTCAAGATGGAGCCGAGTTGTTTGGTTGCTTCCAGCGAGGCACTTCGTCGAATCAATCGCTTATCAAATTGGACCGTCTCACTCAAGTAGCGCTGCGTGATAGCTCCGACCCGAAGGGTCAACAGGGCATTGACAGTACCTTCGACGACCGCATTTACGATCAGCGTGGTAATACCGACAGCCCCCGGAATGACCGAGATGACACTGCCGCTCAACAAAGATGCCATCAATGGCTCGACTTGATCTTCGATCAGGTCGGCGTCCTCGATCGTCCTGACTAACAGCACCACGCCGGCGATTTGACCATACAGGTAGGTTATTCGATGTAGATCAGGCCGGTTCTCATACAGGGTGGTCAGGTTGTAGACCAGCTTTACCAAGGCTGCCAACACGGTCAGTCCATCCAGTACGCCATTTTGTGACACGGCCGTAGTCAGAAAAACAGCGGATGCATCAGTCCGCATCATTTCATCACCACGACGCTTAAGCACCCGATAGGCTTCTTCTAACACCTGCTCATCCGAGGTCCCGGAAAAGTCGAACCGGACGCTTTTCAAATACCGATTGCGCTTCATCTTCTCGACCTGGCGCTTCAAATACTCGGGATACTCCGGATCTTCTTTCGACTCCGGCAATTGCTCCATCCTGGGAAAGCGGATAAAAATATAGACCGGAAATAGCAATAAGGCCAATAAGATCAGCCCGGCAAGCGAGGTGATAATGATCGCCAGAATGGTAGACACCGTCGATAGATTGCGGTACAAGCTGAGCAACTGATTAAAAGCCACCACCAGAAAAAAGATCATCAGTCCGATACTGATCCATAATAAAGCTCGTTTGATCGTTAGATTCAGCAACATAGAGCCCTCCTTGGAACTTAGTTATTACTACCCCATATGGTGGAGTCTACAGATCCTGACGATCGACTTCTTGTACGATTTTTTTATCAAACTGTTCATTCAAAGCCTGCCACACGGGATGATCCGGTCGGTAACGATGCTGATCGATCCGGTTGATCGGCAACAAATGAAGCGATGTTCCACTCAAGAAAGCACCCTCAAAATCAGCCAGTTCATCCACCATAATCGGTCGCTTATGCACCACAATGCCTAAATCGTCGGCCGACTCCAACGCTTTCATCCGGGTGATACCCTTCAGAACAGCCTCGTCGGGCGAAGTATACAGTTGATTGTTTTTAATAAAGAAGATATTCGATTTGGAGGCTTCGCTGGTCACCCCATCATGGATGTACAGCAAATCAAAGGCCTGATACTGGGCTTTTTTTTCATCCATCGCATCACGAAGGCTTGCGTCATACACTTTGACATTGGGATCATGCCTCTGATGTGGAAATGTCACCAACACCACGCCGTCGCGATACATTTCCGGAGTCGGATAGACACCGGCCACGGCATAAAACCCGTAGCTGGCCTGCTCCAGATCGTATTCGATCCGAACGTTGAAATTACCGGTCTCATGCTGTCGGGCCAATGTCTCGACCTGTTGTTTCAGATAGGGCAGATCGAGCTGATGCTCTGCCGGATAATGCGCTAGACTTTGCTGCATCCGATGAAGATGTTCCACCAAAAAAATCGGTTGACGGTCGATGACCCGAATGACTTCATAAATTTTTATCATTGCTTGTCAGACTGAAATTTCAGTCCTATTCCTCCTTGTGATTTCCTTTTGAGCTACTTCCATTATAGTCCTGAGACAGCTTCCTGTCATTAGCGTCCGACCGATTGATTTCAGAACATCTGTTTGCTATGATTAGGACATGAACAGGATCATCTTTCACGTCGATGTCAACAGTGCATATTTGAGCTGGGAAGCGGCCCGTCGCCTGCAACAGGGTGATGAGCTTGATTTGCGCACCATTCCGTCTATCATCGGCGGTGATCCCAACACCAGACGTGGGATCGTATTAGCCCGCAGCAGCCCGGCCAAACTGTTTGGCGTCACAACGGGTGAATCGATCCATCAGGCGCTGAGCAAATGTCCGACGCTGTATATCGCACCACCCGATCACCCACTTTATTCGTCGTGTTCCAAAGCCTTGTTGGACCTGTTCGATCAATACAGTCCAACGATTCAACCCTTTTCGATCGATGAATCGTTTCTGGACATGAGTCATGTGACCGATCCGGTCGAAACGGCTTATGCGATGAGAGATCATATCCGGGACCAACTCGGATTTACTGTCAATATCGGCATTTCGACCAACAAACTGTTGGCAAAAATGGCAAGTGATTTCGAAAAGCCGAACAAGGTCCACACCCTGTTTCCCAGTGAGATCGCGACCAAACTGTGGCCGCTTCCGATCCGTCAACTCTACATGGTCGGCCCGGCCTCGGAAAAGAACCTGACGAAGATGGGGATCCGGACCATCGGCGACTTGGCCAAAGCCGATCCGCATGAACTGTCCCGCCATCTGAAAAGCTATGGCTCACTGATCTACCGCTACAGCCACGGCCTGGATTCAAGCCCGATCGAAGCCATAAGTGATCACGAAACCAAAAGTATCGGTAACTCGACCACCCTGCCGCAGGATGTGTCTGATGTCGACACGATCAAAATGTATCTGTTGGCCTTATCCGAAACCGTCGCCAGGCGTCTTCGATCGATCGACAAAATGGCCTATGTCGTCACGGTCCAGGCCAAGGATACCGAGTTCAAGACCCGGTCACACCAGAAGAAACTGTTATCACCGACCGACAACACAACGGCTTTGTATCAGACAGCCGTCGAGCTGTTTGAAAACTTCTGGACCGGTTACGCCTTGCGTCTGGTCGGAGTTCGAGTGACAGACCTGGTCGACAATGATCAGTATGCCCTGGATCTGTTTTCCATCGACACGGTGGAACAGGACCGGACCCTGGATGCCACCATCGACAAATTAAGACAGAAATTCGGCGATGATACGATTTTACGGGCTACCTTTGCCGGTCGCGATGTCAAGCCGATGATCGGGCATATCAAAGAAGATGACGATTAAAAAAGACGCTGTCTGTTGACGCGTCTATTTTTCAAAGATGCTTCGAACAAAACTCTCGCCATCAAACGGAGCAATATCCTCGATTTTTTCTCCCAGGGTGATAAACACCACCGGAACATTCAGTTGATTTTTGATGTTGAAGACAAAACCACCTTTTGATGAACCGTCCAGCTTGGTCAAAATCAATCCATCCATATCAGCGTATTCCTGAAACAGGACTGCCTGGTTGACGGCATTTTGGCCGGTGGTCGAGTCCAGTACCAACAGCGTCCGAATGTCAGCTTCATCGTATTCCCGCTTGATGATACGCACGATCTTGCCCAGTTCCTGCATCAGGTTTTTCTTGTTGTGCAACCGTCCCGCACTGTCACAGATAAGAACATCGGCCTGTCTGGCCCTGGCGGCCTGAATGCCGTCATAGATCACACTGGCCGGATCGCTTCCGGCGTCCTGTTTGATGATGTCGACCCCTGCCCGATCGGCCCAGACCTGCAATTGTTCGATCGCAGCCGCCCGGAAGGTGTCGCCGGCTGCCAATAGGACTTTTTTGTTGTTTTGTTTCAGCAGATAGGCCAGTTTACCGATACTGGTCGTTTTACCGGCACCGTTGACCCCAATGATCAGGATGACCTTGGGTGGATTGTCCAGGTCGAAGTGTTCTTCCCGGGGCGTATCGATCAAGTCGATCAGGATGTCCTCGATCAGTGGGCGGACCGCTTCCGGCTTGTCGACCTTTTCCTGATTGATCCGCTGACGCAGCTGGAGCATCACTTGTTCGGTCGTTTCAAAGCCGACATCGGACAGAATCAGGATCTCTTCCAATTCCTCTAAGAAGTCCTCATTGATTGCGTCATAGTTGCCGAACAGGCGATCAAACTGACCCAGGACACTTTCACGTGTTTTGGCTAAACTCTCTTTGAATCGATTAAATATACTCATGAAACTAACTCCAAACTAATTGTTTTTGATATCCCCTTCTCTTCCATCGAAACCCCGTACAGCGCCTGGGCAAATTCCATCGTGCCTTTGCGGTGGGTGATCAGGATAAATTGAGATCCCAGGGAGAATTCTTTGAGAAACCGACCAAACCGCTGAATATTGATATCATCCAGGGCCGCTTCGATCTCATCCAGCACATAGAACGGGGCCGGTTTGGCCCGAAGGACTGAAAACAGCAGAGCGATCGCAGTCAGGGCCTTTTCACCTCCACTGAGCAGGTTCATGTGTTGCAATTTTTTTCCGGGTGGAGATGCCAGGATGATGATGTCACTTTCGAGAATGTTATCCGGATCCTCCAATTGGATGTCACCATGGCCACCCTGGAAAAGCTCAGTAAAAATGGAGTGATAGTTTTCCCGGATCTGATCGAAGGTCCTGCTGAATTCTTCTTTCATCCGGATCTCAAGTGTCCGGATGGTCTGTTGAATATCTTTTTCCGATGCTTTTACATCAGCCATCTGCTGTTGTAAAAAAGTATGTCGCTCGGTCAACTCGGCGTATTCTTCGATCGCCGCCAGGTTGACAGGCTCGAGGGCGATCATTTCCAGTCGCAGTTTTTTCATAAAACTGCGGCTCTTGTCGACCTCAAGATCTCGGACAAAGTCTCTCAGCTGCAGGATGGACATGTCATACTTGTTCCAGAGGTCATCGCTGATGGTATTCTGGCGCTCTTCGCTTCGGGTAAACTGGATTTCTTTTTGGGTCAATGATTCTCGTTTGGCCTGATTGGCATCATCCTGATGCAGGATCATACCATCAATATCTTTGATTTTCAGGCGGATCGCCTGGATCTGGTCATGATACTGACCGGCCTTCTCGTCGTGTTGGCTCAACTCGAGTTTTTTTCCGGCCAGCCTTTCGTGCAATTGGTCCGTCTCAGCCTGTAGCTCGGTTTTTTCCTGAGTCAGCCGGGTCTGTTGATGATCGACTTCCGCCAGACTGTCCAACTCCTGAGCCAATCGCCTGGCGGCATCATCAGCGCGGGATCGGACCTGGATGCGTTCCTCATCAAGACGGGCCAACTCCAGTCGCAGTTCGAGCTGTTGGTCGAGCAAGGCGTCATAGCTGGCCTTTTGATCAGACTCAGTCATGGGTCGCTGTTCTTTCATGGCCTGCTGCTCTTGCGCGGTGATATCTTTTAATCTGGCCAGTATCGTTTCGCGCCGCTTGGCATAATCCTCCAGTTGATTTCGGGCTGATGAAATACTCTCATGCAACTGTTTTTCCTGAAACAGCAACATGGCATTGGTCTGATCCATTTCATTCAATCTTCGGCGGATAGATTGCAGGTTTTCCAGCTTTTCATCGCGCAGCTGTTCCAGCCTGGTCAGCTGCTCGGCATGGCCTGATTCGTCAGCATCCAGTTGCTCGTACAGTGCTTCAAGCTGTTCTGTTTTTGCTCCGATCCGTTCCAGGACATTGGCCAGACGGTCTCTCTCCTGCAACAGATTCAAAGCGCGTGATTCGCTTTTGGCTGAGGTGACGGCACCACTCGGTTTGATCGATTCTCCGGCCAGTGTTACCACTGTGGCCGTCGATTGCAAGGCCAATGCCGTTGTCATATCCTGCATGACGATCGTGTTTTGCAGCAGCTTTTGAATGGCGGCAAAACCTTCGCCGTTTCCGGTCACAAAATCACTCGCCAGTCCCAGGACACCTTTGGCTTTGGGGAGGTCGATTTTTTTATCGCGGATCAGACTGGGGACCAAAAATCCCATCTGAGGATAATCTTGGCCGCGCAGATAATCCATCACCGCCGGTATTTGTTCGACATCACTCAGCAGCTGGTCATAAAATGCCCGGCCGAGGGACGCTTCGATCGCCTTCTCATAACCTTTTTTTATTTTCAGATGTTCGATCAATTGTCCTTTAAGATCGATGTGTTGTTCTATCAGTTGTTGACTGACCGCCTGTTCGGCCGAATCGGCCAAACTGTCGAGCAGTCGGATCTTGTCTTCACTCAGACGCCGCTCCAGGTCGAGTTCGCGCAGTTCCTGATCGATCGTTTCGATCTGGCGGTCGATCTCACCGTGAGCCTCGGTCAACTGCTCGATCTGTTGATTCAACTGCTCCAGCTCCAATTGCTTGTCAGTCGTTTCATCCTTCAGATCCAAGGTGTCATCTTCCAGCTTACGCCGGTCGATCTTGACCATCTTGGCTTCGCGTTCCAGACTGATCAGACTGTCGCGCCGTTCGGTCTGTTGTTCTTCCAGCATGTCAAGACTGCTGCTGATCCGCTCTTGTTCCAGCTTGAGATCCCGAATCAGCTCGGACAGTTCTTCTTTTGATTTTCCCGATAATTGCAGCTCACGACGGAGTCCGGCAATTTCATCGTCCAACTGACTTAGCTGGAGCCGTTTTTCCTGATTGGATGTTTCACTCAGTTCGAGTTGTTCCCTGAGAGCATCACACTCTGCCTGACGGGCCTGACCGGTATTTTTATGCCGTAGTTTGGTCTGTTCCAGTTCCTTGAGCCGGCGATCGGTCTGGGATAGTTTTTCTTCATTCACCCGAAGCATGACAGCGATCTCATCGCGTACTTCGACCTCAAGGCGGATCGTTTCGCGCAAAGCATCGCTTTCGGCTTCTAATAGAGCCAGTTGATCCTCAAGTTCGGCCTTTTGCTCCAATCGTTCATGTCTGATCCGGCTGACTTCGTCCAGATCGGATCGCAGGCGTTTGATCTCACGCTCCAGTGTCTGGAGTTCTGCTTTATAGCGGTCGTAATCGATCAGCCCGAAGTGGATCTCGAGTCGTTTCAGTTCTTCTCTCAGCTCAATGTATTTTTCAGCTTTTTCAGCTGCCAGTTGCAGTGGTTCCAGTCGACTGTCGATCTCTCCTACGATATCCTGCAGACGCAGCAAATGATCCTTCACCTTCAACAGGCGACGCTGGGCTTCTTCTTTCTTGTGATTGAACAGAGAAATACCGGAAGCTTCTTCAAAAATCTTCCGTCGGTTGAATTTATTATCCCGCAATATGTCTTCAATATCACCTTGTGAAATCAGAGAATACCCGCTGACACCAATACCTGAATCCATCAGCAGTTCCCGAACATCCTTGAGTCGGACGACCTGACCGTTGATATAATAATTACTTTCACCACTGCGGTGCAGGACACGCTTGAGACTCATCTCTTTTAAACCCTGATCAAAGAAACCCTCGGCATTGTCAAAGATCAGGTTGACCTCGGCATAATTCAGGGGATCGCGGTGCTGAGTACCGCTGAAGATGACATCCTCCATGCGGCGGGCCCGTAGCGCTCCGGTCCGTTGTTCTCCTAAAACCCAGCGGATCGAGTCGATAATATTACTTTTGCCACAGCCATTTGGACCGACGATACAGGTAACTCCGTCTAAGAAGTCGATCGCCGTCCGGTCGGCAAATGATTTGAAGCCACGTAGTTCGATTCGTTTTAGATTCATTCCCATCCTCTAGTACAGTGAGTACACCGTGTTTTTATAGCGATAGGTGTGCCGCTTCAATGACGCGTCGGCAATCACCTGAAAATTAACAATTCCATAGCGGTTGCGAAAATATTTCGCGTTCTCCCGCTTGTGACCGATGGTTGAGGATACATCCTGCGGGGCCACATCGATCACCAGACTTTTTTCACCCAGATCCATCGATCGTTCGATCCGTTTTCGCATCATACGGCTCATGACCAGTTCGCGAAAGGCCGGATGATACGGACCGGCTATCACCTTGCCTAAAAACTCCGGCTCATTGGAATATAGACCCATCCGGACGATCGGAATAGCATGGCGCATAAAGATGCCGGTGACACCGGCAGCAGTCTCGATCGCCTCCTCCAGATCCCAGGCCTGATATCGGCCGCTTTGATACAACTGCTCCAGCGGTGTGTCTTCCAGCACGAGCGTTGGATAGATCCGGACAAAATCGGGCCGCATTCTGGCCAGTTTTTCTGCCGTATATATGCTTTTATCATACGAGTCTTCCGGTAGACCCAGCATCATCTGAAGACCCAGCCGGAAGCCGTACCGTTTGATCTGATTGACCGCCCGCAAAACAGAGATGATATCATGGCCTCTACCCGAGGCTTTCAAAACGTGTTCATCCATCGACTGAACACCGAGTTCGATCGTGCGGACAGGATATTCACTCAAAAAGTCGATAATATGCCAATCGATCCCGTCGGGACGGGTCGAGAGCCGGATACCGGCTAATCCGTATTCGGTCACATACTCCGTCGCCAGGGATAGATAACGAGCCTGAAGTTCAAACGGAAGCATGGTAAAAGAACCGCCGAAAAAAGCGATCTCCACTTCATCTTTTTGCCCCAACGTTTCTAAGGCATTTTCTATTGTACGGCGGATGTCGTCTTCGGTCGGCTCGGCCACCATCCCGGTGATGGTGTCCTGATTGCAGTAGACACATTGGAAGGGACAGCCCATATGAGCCACGAAGATCGGAATATTGGCATAGGTCATAATACTTTCAAATAGTCGGCCGCAGCCGCTTTTTGAGCCTCCTTCTTGGTCTTTCCCGTACCGCGCGAGACTTCTGTCCCACTGACGCTCAAAGCTACCTCAAACGTACAATCATGATCCGGTCCGATCCGGCTTAAGGTAGTGTATTGAATATCACTGATCCCCCGGGCCTGGAGTGTTTCCTGAAGCCTGGTCTTGGGGTCACGTTCCAGCGACAGATCGATCTGTGGCAGAACAGCGTTCTCCACAAATTCAAGGGTAGCCTCATATCCCTTACTGATAAAATAAGCCCCGATAAATGCTTCGAAGGCATCGGCCAACAGCGAATCGATCATGGATTGACCGGTCGCCAGGAGCAAATCTTCATCCAGCTTGAAGCGGCGGGCCAAACGGGCAAAACTGGCTTCACAAACGGCGGAAGCCCGCAGTCTTGTCAACTGACCTTCCGTCAGTTCCGTCTGTTGAAACAGATGTTGTGAAACGATCAGATCCATCACCGCATCCCCGAGAAACTCGAGCCGCTGATTATCATAATCCAACTGATGTTCATAGGCATAGCCTTTGGTTGTCAGGGCCTGTTTCACCAGAGCCGATTGTTTGAAATCGCGCAAGATTTGCATGTTGCCTCCCTTAAGTCTATTGTAACACAGCAAAAGACCGGATTAATTTGTGATTGGGAGAAGTCGGTAACAACTTTTTTGGGTATTGGTAGACTGAATACGTACCATATGGGAGGGAACCATGTCTGAAATAACACTCGAAACCTTGCAAAAAAATCGGCCGGCGTTTGAACAGCCGGTGGAGGATGCTGAACACGAAATTGCCAAGATCGAACATCAGCTCCAGGAAATCACGCCTGAGCAGCGTCAGGAAATTGAGCGGATCAAAGATCAGATCGATCTGATGGATAACAAACTGGCGATCGAGTACGGTGTTGAAGCCCAAAAAAACCTGTCCCAGTTTTCTGAGACCATCCTAAGCCAGGTAAAATCAAAGGATGCCGGTTTTGTCGGAGACATCATGACGGATCTGATGGTAAAAGTCCGTTCGCTTGAGCTGGAAAAAGCCGGTGAAAAGTCATCCTGGCTCGACAACATACCGTTTCTTAGAAAAGCCAATGATAAGATGGGTACCTTCATGGCCAAGTATGAAGACCTTGACCAGCAGATCGATAAGATCGAAGGCGAGCTCGATGTCGCCCGCCTCCAGATGCTGACCGATATCGGCAACCTTGATACCCTGTACGCCAACAACCTGGATTATTTCAACCAACTTCAACTCTATATCGTTGCCGGTCAGGAAAAACTGGCTGAACTGCGCGATGATGTCATTCCTCGTCTTCGTCAGGAAGCCGCATCCAGTGGAGAGCCCATGAGTGCTCAGCTGGTGGCTGATTTTGAAGATACGGTCAACCGGTTTGAAAAAAAGATCCACGACCTGGAGATTTCCAAGACCCTGGCCATCCAAACAGCACCACAGATCAAGTTGATCCAAAACAATGATAAGCAACTGGTCGACAAAATTCAGACTGCGATGCTGAATACCATTCCGCTGTGGAAGAGTCAGATCGTCATCGCCCTGGGCCTGCACAAACAGGAAAATGTCCTCAAAATGCAAAAGCAGGTCACCGATACCACCAATGAACTGCTTATGAAAAACGCCGAGCAGCTCAAAACCAGCTCGATCGAAGTTGCCCGTGAATCGGAACGCAGTATCGTCGATGTTGAGACCCTGAAGAAAGTCAATCAGGACTTGATCGAAACAATTGAAGAGACCCTGCGGATCCATTCAGAAGGACGGGAAAAACGGCAAGCAGCACAACAAGAGCTGACTCAGATCGAAGCCAAGCTTCGTGATACTCTGCTGTTGACCAACCCCGGCAAACGCTAGATTCAATCAGCCCGTTATACGGGCTTTTTTTTGTTATAATGGTTCCTATGAACAGTTTTGATATTATTGTCGTCGGCCTGGGGCCGGCCGGGGCGACCTTTGCCCGATCTGTGTCTGACAAATACCGCATCCTGGCAATCGATGCCAAAGGCGAGCAGTCCCCATTCCAAAAACCATGTGGCGGTCTGCTGGCACCTGATGCCCAAAAAACCATTGCCGAAATGGGCTTTCATATCAACAAAGATCTGCTGGTCGACCCACAAATCTTCAGCGTTCACACGATCGATTTTCAATCGAAACTGGAGCGCGATTATCAGCGGGCATACTTCAACCTCGACCGACATGCCTTTGATATGTGGTGCATCGCCCAGATCCCA
>JAAZLX010000197.1 GCA_012799095.1 Tissierellia bacterium | reverse complement strand
GGCCCAGCTCGGTGTCCCTGATATGAAACTGCCGATCCTGTACGCCTTAGAACATCCCGAACGCCGGGAGACCACCTGGCCCCGCCTGGACTGGTCGACCATATCCGCGCTTCATTTTGAAACACCCGATGTGGACCGTTTCCCCGGGTTGTCACTGGCTTACCGTGCCATGGAACACGGCGGTTCGATGCCGCTGGTATTCAATGTCGCAAACCAGGTCTTTGTTGAACAATACCTGAACAATCAAACTACATTTTACGGAATTACCGATGGCATCGCCAAAACAATGGATGATCATCAGGTGATTGCGAACCCGTCCATTTCAGATCTCCTGAAACTCGAGTCTGATCTGCAACAACAATTAAAGGAACAAGTATGAGAACAGCGATCAGCTTTATCATTATTTTTAACATCATGGTTTTTGTCCATGAATTTGGACACTATTTCTTTGCCCGGCGCAACGGGATCAAAGTCTATGAATTTGCCCTGGGAATGGGACCGGCCATTTGGAAAAAGAAAGTCGGTGATACCTTATATGCTCTGAGAGCACTGCCCATCGGAGGCTTTGTCAAGATGGAAGGAGAAGACGATGAGTCGAACTCTTCTGACAGCTTTAGTACAAAAACCGCCTGGCAGCGTTTCCAGGTCATAGTTGCCGGTAGTGTAAACAATATCATCCTGGCGTTTGTCGCTCTGTTTTTAGTGTCGATATTGTCCGGCAACGGCGTCATAACGACAACGATAGATTCTGTACTGCCTGATTCGCCGGCTGAGACAGCCGGGTTCATGCCGGGAGACAGGATCTATTCGGTCAACGATAAAAAGATCAGCATTTATATGGAATCGAGCATGGCGATCGATCAAGCAGACGGTCCGATCGATTTTGTCGTCGTGCGCGATGGAGAACGTCAGAATCTGACAGTTACACCGGAATTCGACCAGGAAGCCGATCGAAAAATCGTCGGCATCCAGTATCAATTGAAGAATGACGTCGCATCGATCGCCGGCTTTACCGTGCGACAGATGGGCTTTTTTATGAAAAGTGTGGTCGGTTTCATCGGAAATGCAATTCGAGGCCAGGCCAGTATGGATGAAGTCGCCGGTCCGGTCGGTCTGGTTCAGATCGTCGGCGAAACAGCCAAAGTCGGTTGGATCAATCTGCTGATGTTGCTCGGTGTCCTTAGTCTCAACCTGGGCATCATCAACCTGCTTCCCATTCCGGCACTTGACGGGGGACGGCTGCTGTTTATTTTGATCGAATTGGTTCGGGGAAAACCGGTCTCAAAAGACAAAGAAGCCTGGATCCATATGATCGGCATGGTGATGCTACTACTATTGATTGGATTTGTGACCTTTAATGACATTTCGAAATTATTCTAGCGCCATGGAGAAAGCAACTGTTTTCGTGGGCAATGTCCCGGTCGGTGGCAACCATCCGGTGACGATCCAATCCATGACCAATACCAAAACGGATAATATTGATCAGACGGTCGAGCAGATCAGACAGTTAGCCGCAGCCGGGTGTGACATCGTCCGCGCCACCGCTAACACCGAAGCCTCTGCCCGGGCCTTTCGTGACATCAAGCCCCAGATCAACATTCCTCTGGTGGCTGATATTCATTTTGACTTCCGACTGGCTCTGCTGGCCATGGAACACGGGGCAGACAAGATACGTATCAATCCGGGCAATATGCCGAAACACGGTCTGGAAGAAATCATTTCCTGTGCCAAGCAGTATCAGGTGCCGATCCGTATCGGGGTCAACAGCGGTTCGATCGAAAAGGACCTGCTGGAACAATACGGGGCCGGTGCCCGGGCAATGATCGAAAGTTTGTCCCGGTCGATCGCCTTTTTTGAACAACGTGACTTTTATGACCTGGTCCTGTCGGCCAAAGCATCGAATGTCGGACTAACGATCGAGGTCAACCGAATGATCGCCAAACAGTGGGATTATCCAATCCATCTGGGCGTCACCGAAGCCGGTTTCGATCAGGCAGCCATCATAAAAAGTGCCATCGGCATCGGTTCACTCCTGGCTGACGGCATTGGTAATACCATCCGGGTGTCGTTGACGGGAGATCCGGTCAAAGAGATTCCCGTCGCCCGGGAGATCCTGCAAAGTCTGGGCCTGAAAACAGGCATCGATATCATTTCCTGTCCCACCTGCGGCCGAACGGATATCGATGTCGAATCCATCGCCCGTCAAGTCAAACAGCAGGTCGGTCATCTGGACATCAATTTAACCGTTGCCATCATGGGCTGTATAGTTAATGGGCCGGGTGAGGCCAGAGAGGCTGACATCGGCATCGCCGGAGGCAAGGATCAGGCCCTGTTGTTTCGCAAGGGAATCATTATCGGAAAATTCCCCCAGTCAGAGATCGTCCAACGGCTGGTTACTGAAATCAAACGTCTGGGAGATAACGCATGACATTAGTTGACATTCTCAAATCTTATTGGATAGATGCTGAGCTCAAGCAAGTGGAATTCTTGCAAGAGACCAAAGCGCTATCCATTCTTTTTGGCACCGATCAAAGTCTGATCGATCCTACAGAAGCCGAGGAACAAATCATCAGCCTGCAGCCGGTGGTCGAAACGGTCTATTTCTACCCCTATCAGACGGGTGATCTGATGATGTTATTGAAGTATTATTTTCGCAATCATCCCGACTATTACGATATATTGACTCAGGCTCAACGTGTAGACAACAACTTTATTCTCGGACCGCATCAAAACTCGGACGACCTGCTCCAACAATTGCCCGATCTACAACATTTTTTGGCAGTCAACGGCTTTTCCGATACTGTCACGATCGAGGTACTGAACTGGCAGGAGATAGAAGATGAAATCGCCCGGGAACGAAGACAACATGTTGAGACTGCTGTCGTGTCCAACGGCAACACTCAGCCCAAAGCAGCCGAAGAGGTCAAGGTAAATCGCTACGCGTACAAACCCGAACTGGTTCGGATCAATGACATCCTGTCATCCGATGGATACCAAAGAGTGGTGATCGAAGGTGAGCTCGTGACCATGGAAAGCCGGCGTTTGAACAGCGGCCGGTATATCCTCGATACTTCGTTTTATGATGGCACAGGAACGATCGGGGTCAAAAACATGTACTCCGCCCAGGAATTCGAAAAAATGACGGAATTCCTCCAATTGAATAACTATTACTCGGTTACCGGAACTGTTCAGTATGATAATTTTTCAAAGGAACTGTTGATTCGGGCGACCCGTTTCAAACAGGCAAAACCGACACCGAAGCG
This sequence comes from Tissierellia bacterium, assembly GCA_012799095.1. GTDB lineage: Bacteria > Bacillota > Clostridia > Peptostreptococcales > Acidaminobacteraceae > DUPT01. The sequence continues at coordinate 12,121 of JAAZLX010000197.1, read as the reverse complement.
CCAGGACCGGTCAGCTCAAAAACGAATCGAACTAAACACACAGACCACCATGAGCGAAATCGACGGCATCGTAGAAGTCGATGCCTACTTAAAACAGGCTCATGCCTGGAATCACACCGCCATAGCCGTGACCGATCTCAACTCGGTCCAGGCATTTCCGAAAGCCTTTGAAACTTCCAAAAAATTAGGCATCAAAGTCCTCTACGGACTAGTCTTAAAGGTATACGACGATACCCCGGAGCTGGCAGAGCAACGTGTAGCAGAACCATTTGACGGAGAGTTTGTTGCTCTGGACCTGGAGACGACCGGTTTTATTCCATCAGAGAACGAACTGATCGAGATCGGGGCGGTCCGGATCCGAAACGGTGAAATCGTGGAAACCTTTCAACGACTGATCAAACCTTCCAAACCGATCCGGGAGAATATCACACAACTGACAGGCCTGACCAATGATGATGTTGCCCAGGCGCCGGATGCGTCCCAGGTATTGCCGGAACTTCATGCTTTTATCGGACGGGCTCCGATTGTGGCGCACAATGTTGATTTTGACGTTCCGTTCTTAAAATATCATTTATCGATGCTGAACTTAGATCTGCCAAATCCCACGATCGACACCTTATCCTTATCTCATTTATTAATCACCGGGATCAAGCGTTTCCGCCTCAATCAGGTGGCCAAGTATTTGAAGATCAGTCAGGAACAACATCACCGGGCACTGGATGATGCTTTTGTCTGCGGTAAGATCTTTATTGAGTTTACCCGCATCCTGAGTTCCCGGGGGATCACTGGCTTTGAACAGATCGGACAGCTGGTCGATCAGGATTTCTTAAAGCGGTCCCGCCGGAAACGTCCTGTCAGTCTGTTAGCTAAGAATCAGGCCGGGATATTCGATCTTTATTCGTTGTTATCGAGTGCTTCGATCGAATTTCTCGATGGCAATCGACCCTGTCTGCCGTGGTCCCATTTGGAAAAGCATCGCCAGAACATTCTCGTCGGTTCCAACGGAGGCGATGGAGAAATCTTTGATGCCCTGTTCAGCGGATTGGAAGATGACCGTTTAGATGCCATCGCAAAGCGTTACGACTATCTTGAGATCCTGCCGGTCGGGCTGCATCAAGATCTGATCCGACGTCAATTTGTCGACGGGGAAGACACGATTCGAAACATGAATCAGCGGATCGTCGAACTGGGTCACAAACTGAACATCCTGACTGTCGCCAGCGGACACGCCCGCTACCTGGAACCGGAAGACCATATCTATCGCAATATCGTCCGTCGGGGACAAAAGAAAGGCTTGAGCCAGGAATACGGCGGCATGTATCTCAGAACAACTGACGAGATGCTGCAAGAGTATGCCTACTTCGGAGAAGCGACCGCCAAACAATTGGTCATCACCAATCCACAACGGATCGATCAAATGATCGGTCAACTCGAACCGTATCCAAACGGAAAATTTGCTCCACGCATCGCGGGGGCGGATGACACGCTGCGTGAAATGTGTCTCATGGAAGCCAATAAACGCTACGGAGACCCACTGCCACAGCTGATTCAAGAGCGGCTTGATTTTGAACTCCGATCGATCATCGACAACGGTTATGCCGTATTGTATGTCATTGCAGAGAAATTGGTCCATAAATCGATGGAGTCGGGCTATCTCGTCGGATCACGCGGTTCCGTCGGATCAAGCTTTGCCGCCACCATGTGCGGCATTACCGAAGTCAACCCCTTACCGCCGCATTATTACTGCAGTGATTGTGGGATCGTCGAATTTAGCGATACGACCGAGTTCGACAATGGCTTTGATATGCCGGATAAACCGTGTCCCGTTTGTAATAATACTTTTAAAAAGGACGGTTTCAATATCCCGTTTGAAGTTTTTATGGGCTTTTCCGGCAATAAGGAGCCCGATATCGACCTGAACTTTTCACCGACAGTCCAATCGGATATCCATAAGTACGTCGAAGAACTGTTAGGTACCGGTCAAGTCTTTAAGGCCGGCACGATCGCCAAAGTCGCAGAAAGAACGGCTTTTGGTTATATCTCACATTACTTTGAGGAGGAAGAGCAGGTTGTCTCTCCCCGGGAAATCAACCGGATCGTCAGTCGCATCACCGGGATCCGCCGCTCCAGTGGTCAGCACCCGGGTGGGGTGGTCGTGGTACCAAAGGGTCACCATATCTGTGAGTTTACCCCGATCCAATATCCGGCCAATGATCGATCCAGCGGTGTCATCACGACTCACTTCGATTATCACGCCGCTCTGGAGGGACGTCTGTTCAAGCTTGATATCTTAGGTCACGACGTTCCCAGTGTGATCCATGACCTACAGGCCATGACCGGAGTCGATGCGACTAGCCTTCGGTTTGATGATCCCAAGGTCATCAGTCTGTTCAATTCGACCGAAGGGCTCGGATTAAAAGATAAACGATACGATCTCGGAAAAGGCACTATCGGGATCCCGGAATTCGGCACGCCGTTCGTCCGGGGTATGTTGGAAGACACTAAGCCTCAAACCCTGGAAGATCTGATCCGGATCTCCGGTTTGTCCCACGGCACCAATGTCTGGGCCTCCAATGCCCAGGAACTGATCCGTCAGGGAACACATACTATTAAGGATGTCATTGCCACCCGGGAACAGATCATGCTGTATGGGATCAACAAAGGTCTGGAACGAAGCTTTGCCTTCAATATCATGGAAAAGGTGAGAAAAGGCCGCAAATTGACGGATCAGGAGATCGATCAGATGCGGGCCGGCGGGATCGAGGACTGGTATATCGATTCCTGTCAAAAAATTTCCTATATGTTTCCCAAAGCTCACGCTGTGGCATATGTTCTGATGAGTTTTCGCATCGCTTATTTCAAGGTCTATCACCCGCTGGAGTTTTACGCCTCATACTTCAGCACCAGAGTGGCTGACTTTGAGGCACAGACGATGACAAAGGGCATCGATACCGTCTATCGGGAAATGAAACAACTCCAGGAGCGCGACGATCTGACTGCTAGGGAACAAGATCAGTTTTTCCTCTACGAAGCGGTCTATGAAATGTATGCCCGCGGTCTGGAGTTCCATCCTGTTTCACTGATGGAATCAGAGGCCAGTCGATTTACAGTGAAAGACGGCAAGATCCTACCACCGCTCCAATCGGCCTCCGGCATCGCTGAAGCCGCTGCCAACGGGATCGTCCGGGCCAGGCAAGGGGACACCTTCTTGTCGATCGAAGATCTGGCCAATAAAGCCGGATTAAACAAGAACGCCATTGAGGCCTTGACTGACCTCGGTTGTCTGGATGGTCTGTCCCAATCAAACCAGTTGGATATTTTCAGCTTATTTTAACCTCAGCCGATCAATTGATCGGCTTTGTTTTTGCCCGGTTTGTTCTTCGGCCAATCAACAACGTTCTGATATGGTAGACTAATGAAAAGAACTCCCATATCGACCGATAAGGATGAATCATGGATCCATATGATCGTTTAAACAAAAAAACAACACCCACCATGGATGCTTCAGCGCAGAAATTTATCGACCGGTTGTTCGTTGAGGAGACCGGCTTACCAAGTATTGTCTTGATGGAACAGGCGGCCGGTGCTGTCAGTCGGCTGATCCTGGATCTGTGTCAGTCTGATCAACGAGTGCTTTTTCTGGCCGGTGCCGGTAATAACGGAGGCGATGCCTGGGCCAGTGCCCGGCAGTTGATGGCTCACGCTTATGATGTCACGGTTGTGGATCTATTTCCCTACAGTGACTTGCCACCGGATGCCAACCAGAACAAACGGGCTTATCTTGCCCTGGGCGGGCATCGGATCAGCGATGATTCGATCGATCTCTCGAGCTACGCAGTCATTGTCGATGGCATCATGGGCACAGGCTTCCGTTTATCAAGACCATTGTCAAAAGACATATTATCTCTTTTGTCCAGCATCAATGAAAGGGATGGTGTCCTGCGGATCGCAATCGATATTCCCACAGGGATCGAGGCCGATACCGGAGCATGTGATCAAGTGGTATTTCAAGCCGATCATACCGTTACCTTCAGTGCTGTTAAGATCGGGCTGATGGCTGAGCCGGGCTGTAGTTTTTGCGGTCAGATCATTTGTCATCCCATCAGTATGGCTTCCCAATGGCTTGAGTCCGTCCTGGAGCGATATCAAAAGCAAAACACACTGTTGCCCCGCGTCCTGACCGGTGAAACATTCATCGATCTCGATTTAAGCCGGGCGACTTTGTCTCATAAAGGATGCCATGGGAAAACGCTCCTGATCGGAGGTTCTGCCGGTATGACTGGGGCGGTTGTTCTGATGACACGTGCTGCCCAGGCGACCGGAGTAGGCTATGCCTATGTCCGGACGATCAAACAACTTATCCCGCAGCTGCTCAGTGTATCACCGGAAAGCCTGATCGATGAGATACCGGGCTCAATCGACGACTGGCATCAGCTAATCGATCGTGTCGACAGTGTTGCCCTGGGTCCGGGATCGGGCCGGGCGGGTTGGATGGACCAAAGCATAGAGCCTCTCATCCAGCGTGCCGTACAACTGGTCATCGATGCTGACGGATTAAATCATCTGGCATCCATCAAAGACTGGTGTAACCTTTTGTCATCACGGCAATCAAGGGGACTGTTTCCTGCGATCCTGACACCTCATCCGGGAGAATTCATGCGTCTGGCGCCTGATCTGGCCGAATTGTTGGATCGGGATCGGCAAGCGGCTGCCGCGCAACTTGCTGTCCGCAGTGGATCGATCATCGTATTGAAGGGTCATGTCACAGTGATCGCGCTGCCGACCGGTCAGACGTTTCTCAACACTTCCGGCAATCCATCACTTGCCCGGGCCGGTTCAGGTGATGTACTGACAGGACTGGCCGCCGGGTTTTTAGCTCAACTGGCAGATCCGATCGAAGCCATCACATTAGCTGTCTATTTTCATGGTTTGTTGGCTGATATTGCTGTCGAACACCTGGGGCAGCACGGGGTGACTCCGTCGAAGCTTTTAGACTATGCTGCCCAGGCATTTGATCGATTGACATCAACCAGACGATCCGTTCGATCATCGGCCGGCTGTCATTATGACTAAGACTTCGGATAGTACATATCGATGATATTTCTCTCTCATGACAAAATTATCGCGTTTAGGCTATAATTCTTGCAATTGTGGGATATGTGTGATATTGTATTAGGAGTAAACAGACAAAAAGAGTGGGGCGTCCCACTCTTTCATTATTAATAAAAGGAAAGGTCCGATTGAAAATGATGAAAAAAAGCGTTGTGGAAATGGTCACTGAAATAGTACAACCCTTTTTGGAAAAACACAATTTTGAACTGTATGATATCGAGTTCATTAAAGAAGATGGCGAGCGTTATTTGCGGGTCTATATCGACAAAGAGCCTACCGTTGGTTTTGAAGATATTGAACTGGTGAGCAAGTTTTTAAGTGATGAGTTGGATCGAACTGACCCGATCAAAGAAAGCTACTACCTTGAAGTCAGCTCTCCCGGGGCCGAACGCCTGCTGAAAAAAGATGCCGACTTTAAAAAGTACCAGGGTCATAAGGTCGAGGTCCAATTGATCCGGCCGCTCGACGGACTCAACCGCTATATTGGTCGTTTAGTATCAAAAGATGAGACGAATCTCGTGTTAGAGTTGCGTCCCAAAAAGACGATCACCATCCCGGTGGAACTGATCGATTACGTCAAGAATATACTTGAAATTTGAGGAAGACATGGAAAATATCGTAGAAGCTGTCAAGCTGATCGCGGCAGAAAAAGATTTAAAAGAAGAAGTATTGTTTGATTCGATTCAGGCCGCACTGGTCACAGCATACAAAAAGAACTTTGGAAACAATCGTCAATCACGCGTCACGATCGATCGTGAAACGGGTGAAATTCATATTTTCACCCAATACGAGGTAGTGGAAGAAGTCCTGGATGATGAAACCGAAATCTCGTTAGACCAGGCCAAAGAATTAGATAAAATATATGAAATAGGGGATATCGTCGAAAAAGAAGAAACCCCGCGCGACTTCGGTCGCATCAGTGCACTGGCTGCGAAACAAGTCGTAGTCCAAAGGATTCGGGAAGCTGAGCGTAACAGCGTCTACGAAGAATACAAAGATCGTGAGAACGAACTGATCAATGGTATCATTCAACGGATCAACAACGGCGTAGTCTATTTTGACTTAGGCAAAGCCGAAGCACTGCTACTGCCGAAAGAACAGGTCAGAGGAGAACGCTACGCACCGGGGATGCGCTATCGCACCTTCCTGGCTGAAGTCCGCCAAACTTCAAAAGCCCCGCAAATTTTAGTATCCCGGACCCATCCCGGACTGGTACGACGCCTATTTGAATTGGAAGTACCTGAGATCCAGGACGGTGATGTGCTGATAAAAAGCATCGCCCGGGAAGCCGGCAGCCGGACAAAAATTGCCGTAGCGGCCAATAGTGAAAATATCGACCCGATCGGGACCTGTGTCGGTCCCAAAGGAAATCGGGTAAATAATATTGTCGATGAGCTCGGTGGAGAAAAAATCGACATCATCCTATTTGAAGATGAGCCTGAAAGATTTATTGAAAATGCCCTGAGTCCTTCCCGTGTGACTTCGGTCGAATTGATCGCTGAAAAAACCGCCCGGGTGATCGTGCCGGATTATCAATTATCCCTGGCCATCGGTAAAGAAGGACAGAACGCCCGCCTGGCTGCCAAGCTGACGGGGTATAAGATTGACATCCTGAGTGAAAGTCAGGCAGAGGAGTTAAGCTAGTGAAACCACGGAAAGTCCCGATGCGCAAATGTGTCGGTTGTAATCAGATGTTTGAAAAAAAATCCCTGCTGCGAATCGTTCGTAGTAATGAGGGGGAAGTATCTGTCGATGTGACCGGCAAAAAAAACGGTCGCGGGGCTTATCTGTGTCAAAATAAGCAGTGCCTGGAGCAGGCTTTTAAGAAGCGTGCGATTGAACGGGCACTGGAAATCAGTCTCGATGACGAGCTGAAGAATTTGATCCGGAGTCAGATGCCGGATGAATAAAGCACTTACATTACTCGGCTTTGCCAGAAAAGCCGGTCAGATTGTCAGCGGAACAGAGGCATTGGAAGATGCCCTCAAGAAGAAACAAGTCCATTTTCTGTATATTGCCCACGACTGTTCGCAAGCAAGCCTCAGACAGCTGCTTCGCCAGGCCACGCACGTCCCGATGACCATGAGTTACAGTCGCGATGAGTTAGCCCAGGCAACCGGGATGAGACCTAGAAATGCCTACGGAATTACCAATCGCAAGCTGGCACTGGCGATGGCGCAGACAATGGAACAAGGAGGTAAGTCGATTGGAAAAAATACGAGTTTATGAGCTGGCTAAAGTTTATAAAATGAAATCAAAAGACCTGATCACCAAACTGACGCGGTTAGGGATCGAGGTCAATAATCACATGAGTGTGATTTCAGAAGAAGATTATCAAAAATTTATGGATTTTATCAATCCCAAGAAAGCACCGGTCGGAGCACCGCAAGCACCGGCCGAAACTGTTGCACCGGTCATCGAAGAGCCAGTGGCTCAAGAACCGATCAAGCTCGATGCCGAGGACGAAACAGAACCGGAAGAATCATATGACGAGCCGGAGGAAGAGCCGGAGGAAGAGCCGGAAATCATCGATGAATCGATGGATGATGACCTACCGGTACCGAAGGCCAAACCGGCTAAAAAAACTGCTTCGAAAAAGACTAAACCGGCCAAGCAGCGAAAAGCCCACACTGCTCCAGTGGAACAGGAAACTCCCAAACAGACACGCTCCTTCAAGAAGCGTCGCCGTGGGACCAGAGCGCAATATCGTAAGACCAAGGAAGAAGTGATCGATTTGACCGGTCAAACGATCGAAATCGATGATATGATCTCGTTGGCCAATCTGGCGGAAACGATCCAACGTTCTCCCAATGAATTGATCATGAAGTTCATGGAAATGGGCGAGATGTATACCATGAATTCGGCTATTTCATTTGATGAGGCTGCCCTGATCGCCGGTGAATTTGACATCACACTGGAACGGCGCCAGACCCTGGCCGAAGTCGAAGAAGAAACCTTCGATTTCGAAGACAAACCGGAAAACCTGAAAGAACGGGCTCCGATCGTCACTGTCATGGGCCACGTCGACCACGGAAAGACATCGATCCTCGATGCGATTCGTTCGACCAATATCACTAAGCGTGAAGCCGGTGGTATCACCCAGCACATCGGTGCCAGTGAAATCAATTATAACAACAAACGAATCGTCTTCCTGGACACCCCCGGTCACGAAGCCTTTACGACTTTGCGGGCCCGCGGTGCTCAGGTAACTGATATTGCCATCCTGGTCGTAGCAGCCGATGATGGTGTTATGCCTCAAACGATCGAAGCCATTCACCATGCTCAAGCTGCTGGTGTCCCGATCATCGTCGCCATCAACAAAATGGATAAACCCTCCGCCAATCCCGACCGGGTCAAGCAAGAACTGACCGAATACGGTTTAGTGGCTGAAGAGTGGGGTGGTGATACCATCATGGTGCTGGTATCTGCCTTGACCGGTGAAAACATTGAGTCACTGCTCGATATGATACTGCTGGTGGCTGAAATGCAAGAACTGAAAGCCAATCCGAAACGACCCGGCGTCGGTACGATCATCGAAGCCAACGTCGATCCACGCATGGGTACGACGGCCACGGTCCTGTTGGAAAAAGGTGCGATCAAAATCGGTGATAACATTTTTGCCGGTGCCGCCTATGGCCGGGTTCGAACCATGATCAATGACAAGGGAAAACGGATCAAAACGGCCGGACCCTCGACCGCCTTTGAGATAACCGGCTTGAACGATCTGCCACAGGCAGGTGACAAGCTCTATGTCACGGACTCGGATCAGACGGCCCGTCAACATGCCGAGCAGAATGTGCTGAAACAGCGTGAGACCATGCTGATGGCATCGAGCAAATCCAGTTCACTCGAAACGATGTTCGATGACGTGGCCGAAGGCGAACTCAAAGAACTCAATCTGATCCTGCGAGCCGATGTTCACGGATCGATCGAAGCCATCCGTCAATCGCTGGAAAAAATCTCGACTGAAGAGGTTGCCGTCAATATTATCAAAGCCCAGGTCGGAGCAATTTCGGAAGCTGACATCCTTTTGGCAACAGCTTCTCATGCGATCATTTTAGGCTTTAACGTGCGTCCAAACAACAATATACAAAACATGGCCGAACGGGAAGGTATTGAAATCAGAACGTACCGCATCATTTATGACATCATCAATGACGTCCGTGACGCTCTCAGCGGAATGCTCGATCCTGATCTTCGTGAGGAAGTCGAAGGAAATATCGAAGTCCGCGAAACCTTTAAAGTCCCCGGAGCCGGAACGATTGCCGGCGGCTATGTTCAAAAAGGCAAGATTTCCCGCACCTCTCAAGTCCGCCTGATCCGGGACGGTATCGTCATCTATGAAGGCGAAGTCTCAAGCTTGAAGCGATTTAAGGATGATGTCAAGTCCGTCGCTACCGGCTACGAATGCGGGATCGGTCTGAGAAACTATAACGACATCAAAATCGGTGACGTGATCGAAACCTTTATCATCAAGGAAATTGAAAGGAATCTACAGGCATGAAACAGCAACGACTGAAAAAAATTGCCGAGGAGATCAAGCGGATCGTCAGTCAGACAATCATGACTGAAATGAAGGATCCCCGTCTGCCGTCGATCGTTACCATCAACTCCGTCCAGGTAACAGCCGACTTGAAGACAGCCACTATCTATGTCAGCGGACTGATTTCCGATGAAGCCGATCGTCAAGAGATGATTACTGTCCTCAACGGAGCCAAAGGATTCTTCCGGCAGCAGATCGGACAGAATTTGAAAGTTTTTAACACACCCGAACCCATCTTTGTCTATGATGACACCATTGTCAAAGGCATGGAAATGGACGAGTTATTAAGGAAGATTAGTCATGACAGCGACGAGCCTGAGTCAGATTTATCAGACGATCAAGACAGCAAATAGCATAGTCATCCTGACACACATGAAACCTGATGGCGACACGCTGGGCAGTTCAATTGCCCTGTGTCGCTATTTGCGTTATCTCGGAAAGGAGGCTAGCATCTATCAGCGGGACCCGATCCCGTCGAATTTGAGTTTCCTGGACACTTCTCATATGGTTCAGACTGCCCCTTCTGATGTCGATTTGATTATTGCCATCGACAGTTCCGACCCCGGCAGACTTGATAGCCGGCTGGGAGAGTTCAACGCGACCCTGATCAATATCGATCATCACCAGACCAACACCTTGTACGGTGATCACAATTACGTATTTGCCACCGCCAGTACCGGTGAAATTATTTATCAAATGCTGAAAGAGTGGGGGGCACCGTTCGATCAGGAGACCATGGATGCACTGTATACTGCCATCGCAACCGATACCAATCGATTTTACTACCGCTCGACCTCGGCTGAGACCCACCGGGCAGTAGCCGATTTGATCGATCAGGGATTGGAACCTATTAAACTCAACACCCTGATCTATGGACAGATACCGCTGGAAAAAAAGAAACTCCAAGCTTACGCCCTCCAATCTGCCCAGATCCAATCCGACGATCAAATGATCATCAGCGAGATCTCTCGAAAAACACAGGCTCTGTACGGCACGAATGATACCGATGATATCGTTGAAATGTTACGAGACATTGCAGGGATCGAGGTTGCCGTCTTAAGTTATCAGACCGCTGAGGACTGGCGCCTATCGCTTCGCTCGAAACAAAAGATCGATGTTGGATCGATCGCACTTGAGTTCGGAGGTGGCGGTCATTATGGTGCGGCCGGTATTGCAGTGGCTAACAACGATTATCCTTCGGTCTTGCACCGGGTGATCGAACAGATCGAGGCCAAGCTTGTTAAGCGGTAGAATCGATATTCACAAACGACCCGGCATGACTTCACATGATGTTGTCCATCAGGTGCGAAAGAAGCTTAACGTCAAACGAGTCGGTCATTCCGGCACACTCGACCCGTTAGCCGAGGGTGTTTTGTCAATTTATATTGGACAGGCGACAAAATTTATCGATTTATTAAAAAATTCTTACAAAATATACGATGTTAGCTTTGAATTTGGTAAATCAAGTGATACTTTTGATATAATGGGAACAGTTGTTGATATTCCATATCCGGAGATTGATTTAGGCGAGTTTGAAACCGTCGTCCGATCCTTTCAGGGTCATCAGAAACAAGTTCCACCCATGTATTCTGCTATCAAGCATCAGGGGAAACCCTTGTACCGCTATGCCAGAGAAGGTCGGGAAATCAAACGCCGACCGCGAGAGATAGAAATCACTCAACTCGATGTCCTGGCCTGGAATGGCCGGGAGGGGAGAATTCAACTCCGCTGTTCCTCCGGGACATATGTCCGAAGTTTTGTGGTCGATTTAGCTAACAAGTTTGGAACGGACGCTGTTATGACAAAGCTGGTCCGACTGGAGAATGATTTCGTGCCTTTATCCGACTGCATCGTCATCGAACAGGTCACACCGGAAGCAATTCGTCCACCCGATGCGTTTCATCCCGGTCCACGGGTAGAAATATCCCGCGAAGACTATTGGAAGTTACGCCAAGGTAAACCGTTCGTGATACAGGCGAACCAAACCTCAGACCGAATCCTGCTGACGGTAGACGGCCGCTTTGCCGGAACCGCCAAGGCCGGCCCGGAAGGTTATACTAGAGAGAAAATCTATCATGATATATCATCATCCGAGTGAACTCGATCACACACAGTCCTATGTTGCAACCATTGGAACCTTCGATGGCGTCCATCTGGGACATCAACGCATCATGCAGACGTTACAATCGAGTGCCCGCAAACATCGGCTGACAGCTTTGATCATTACCTTTGACAACAATCCCAAAGCATTTGTCGAGGTCAGTTTGATTCCCGATGTGTTAAACACCGAGGATAAGTTGCAGCTGTTAAAACAATATGGCACGGTGCTGACGATCCCATTCGATGACACGATCCGCCATATGTCCCAGTCAGAGTTCATCGACTATCTTGGGATAGACATCAAAGAGCTCATCATCGGATATGACTTTCGCTTTGGTTACAAACAAAGTCAACAAGTCGCCGATG
>JAAZLX010000196.1 GCA_012799095.1 Tissierellia bacterium | reverse complement strand
GATGATGTTACCGTGGTCACCTGGGGTGCGATGGTACCCGATGTTCAAAAAGCCGTAGCCGGTCTCAACGATATCTCGGTCGAAGTGATCGATTTACGAACGATCAGTCCGATGGATCGTGAAACTATTGTTGCGTCAGTTGAAAAGACCGGTCGGATCCTCATTGTGCATGAAGCTGCCAAGAGCTTCGGTGCCGGAGCGGAAATTATGGCTATCGTCAATGAAAAGGCCTTCCTCTCTCTGGAAGCACCACCCACACGACTGACAGGCTTTGATACGATTTTCCCACTTCCGCGCGGAGAAGAGCATTATCTTCCGTCCCAGGCTAGGATCCAGCAAAAGATCCGTGAACTTGCAGCTTACTAGGAGGTAGGAACATGTTTGATTATAAATTCCCCGATATTGGCGAAGGTATCACTGAAGGCACACTGACTAAGTGGCTGGTCCAAGAAGGTGATAATGTCAAAGAAGGACAAGACCTTGCCGAAATCGAAACAGATAAGATGACCACCAACCTGCCTTCTGCTGCCAGCGGAAAGGTCCACAAACTGCATGTCCCGGAATATGGCACATTGGAAGTCGGAAAGGTTTTTATTACGATCGACGATGGTTCATCTGCTACGACTGATGATAATACCGATAGTAAGCCTGCCAAGCCCGAGGCCGTCAGTGAGACCGGTCCGAATGACAAGGTAGAAGAAGAAGCCGGTGTGGTTGGTGAACTGATATCGAGTCAGGATGAACTGCCCCCATCCGATGAGGGTAATGTTGTCGTCCAGAAAACAGCTCAAAAGAAAAAAGCATTGGCGACACCGGTAGCCAGAAAAATGGCCAAGGATCTGAATGTTGATATCCAGGAAATTGAAGGTAGTGGCCCGGGAGGGCGCGTGATGAAGGAAGACATTCAAAAATATGCCGATAGCTTAAAAGAAACCGCACAAACTCCGGTAGCCTCAACTACGGAAAAACCAATCCGGCCGACAGATGGTGAACGGCGAGAGCCGGTGACGCGCATCCGAAAGACGATTATCGAGAAGATGACGCAATCTTACCAAAAGCTGGTCCATACAACGACGATTGAAGAAGTCGAAGTCAGCGATCTGGTCGCCTTCCGACAAAAGATGAAAACGGTTGTCGGTGACGATGTCAAACTGACCTATCTTCCGTTTATTATGAAAGCCATCGTTTTAGCCCTGAAAGAATTCCCCATCATCAACAGTTCATATGATGAAGATACTGCTGAGATCGTGTATAAGTCGAACTACAATATTGGTATTGCTACCGATACAGACCGCGGTCTGGTCGTCCCTGTGCTGTTCGATGTCGATCGCAAGAGCATCATCGAAATAGCTCATGGTATTGAGGAATTGGCTCAAGTAGCAAGGGATAACAAGCTCACCTTGGACATTCTCCGCGGTGGTACCTTCAGCATTACAAATTACGGTGCCATAGGTGGTAGCTTTGGCACACCGATCATCAACTACCCGGAGTCAGCCATCCTCGGGATCGGCCGCATTCAGGAAAAACCGGTAGTTAAAGATGGAGAAATTGTGAT
>JAAZLX010000195.1 GCA_012799095.1 Tissierellia bacterium | reverse complement strand
TTCCTCCGGGTCACGGGAGTTGATGGAATGACCCAACCGGGCCAATGCGATACCGATCGAGTCGCGTGAACTGTCAAGCATGATGATGTCACGGCGATACGTTTCATCCCATAGGATATCCCAGGAATCGACTTCCTCCTCTACCAGACTGGTGTTATAGACGATCCCCATCGTACCCCAGAAATAAGGGGCTGAGTAGATTTGTTTCGGATCATACGAATGATGTTGATATTCCTGATCGACATACTCCATGTTGGGGACATTCTCCCAGTTGATCGCTCGCAGCATGTCTTCATTAACCATCCGTTCGATCATATAATCACTCGGGACGATCACATCATAATTGCTGCCACCGTTTTTGATCTTGACATAAAGATCTTCATTGGTATTGAAATTGGAGTAAATCACCCGGATGCCGGTTTCGTCTTCAAATTTGTCCAGCAGATCCTTGTCGATATACTCACCCCAGTTATACACATTGACAACTTCCCCACCACCGGCGGGATTGATGCCGCATCCGCTGAGGAAAAGACTCATCACAATGATGAAACCGATCATTCGTTTCATATTCACCTCTTGGCCCGTTCGGTCCTTATGTTCATGATCAACATCAGGACAAGCATCGTGACAAAAATAATCGCCGACAGCGCATTGATCTTGGGATTGATGCCCCGTCTGGCCATGGAAAAGACCATAGTCGAAATCGTCTCGACGCCGTTACCGGTAGTAAAGAACGAGATCACAAAATCATCGATCGACAGAGTAAACGCCATCAGAGCACCCGAGATGATCCCGGGGCGAATATACGGAATGATGACCTGCCACAGCGTCTGCATCGGGGTAGCCCCCAGATCCATGGCCGCTTCCGGCAATGATCTTGGCATCTGTTTCAATTTCGGCAGGACCGACAGCACTACATAAGGAACGGTAAAGGCAATGTGGCCTAAAATCAAAGTCAAATAACCAAAATCCAGATCGAGCGAACGATAGAGCACCATCAGACCGACCGCCATCACGATATCGGGATTGATCACCGGAATCTGATTCAAACCCAAAATCAAGGTCTTTTGTTTGCTGCGGTATTGCTCGATCCCTATTGCCCCCAGAGTGCCTATGATGGTTGCTGCGATAGTGGTAATGATCGCGACGAGAAATGTGTTCGTGACAGCCGATAAGATCTCACTGTCCTGCCATAGTTGCTGGTACCATGTCAGAGAAAAACCGTCCCAGCTGCCCCGGGTCTTGCCCTCATTAAAAGAGAATACGATCAACACGGCAATCGGGGCATATAGAAAGCCGAAAATCAGGCCCATGTAGAGGCGTTGCCAAAACTTAGACATCGATCACCTCCCGACGGCGTTCTTCCGTCATTACATGGGTCGGAGTCGGCTGTTCGTTATCGGTATCCTCATTGCGGGAAAACAAGAGTGAGATCACCAAAAAAATCATCAATATCATGCTCATGGCACTGCCGTAATTCCAGTCTCCCGTTACAGTAAACTGCTGTTCGATCACATTACCGATCAAGTTGGTCTTATTTCCCCCCAACAGGGCAGTGATTTCAAAGGTCGATATCGCCGGAATGAATACCATCGAGACACCGGAGGCGATGCCGGGCAGTGACAGGGGAAGGATCACTTTCAAAAAGGTGTTCCATTTGTTTGCCCCCAGATCGGCTGCCGCTTCCAACAGTCCATGGTCCATTTTCTCCAATACGGTATAGATCGGTAAGATCATAAAGGGAAGAAAGTTATACACCATGCCCAGCGTAACCGCCCCTTCGGTGTAAAGCAAGTCAAGCGGTGCGATGCCCAGCGGCCGCAGAAGACTATTCAGGATGCCGTTTTTCGATAAGATCGTCACCCAGCCATACGTCCGTAGCAGGAAGTTCATCCACATCGGGATGACGACCAGCATGATGGCAGTTGTGCGAAAATTGACCTTCATATTTGAAATGATATAGGCCAATGGATAGCCCAGGATCAAACAGATCACAGTGGTCAGGAAGGCAACTTTCAACGACCGCCAGAGCGTGCCCAGCGTGCTGCCGGTGAAGAAGCGTTGAAAATTGGCCAGTGTCAACTGACCGGCTTCATTAGTAAAAGAGTAATACAGCACCATGACGAGTGAAATTATGATAAACATGGCTGCCCAGAGCAGAAATGGTGCGGCCGCCCGCTTATATGTCTTCATCGCCTTCGACCTCTCCTTTTCGCATAATATGAATGTCATCCGGTGCGATCACGATCCCGACATGCTGGTCGATCTTTCTCGGAATGGTTGTGTGGACAAGATAGAGCTCCTGACCGACCCGGATCTGCAATTCATAATGGACACCCATGAAAAGACAGCTTAAAACCACTCCCTCGAGCATACCTTTTTCCGGGGAAACGATCGTCACATCTTCAGGCCGGATCACGACATCGACTGCTTCATCGGGATAAAAATCAAAATCGACACACGTAAACCGACGACCGGAAAAAGTAACATCGTAATCGGCATGCATAACACCTTCGAGGATGTTCGATTCCCCGATAAAGTCGGCCACATATGCATTGATCGGTTCATTGTAGATATCAGTCGGTGACCCGATCTGTTGAATAATTCCTTCGTTCAGTACAATGATCCGGTCGCTCAGCGTCAAGGCTTCTTCCTGATCATGAGTAACAAAGATAAAAGTGATCCCCAGCTGTTGCTGGATCCGCTTCATCTCGATCTGCATGTCTTTGCGCAGTTTTAAATCGAGCGCACCAAACGGTTCATCCAACAACAATACTTCCGGCCGGTTGATCAGTGCCCGAGCCATGGCGATCCGTTGCTGCTGTCCACCTGATAGCCGATCGACGCTGCGTTTCTCATAGCCGCTCAGGTTGACCAACCGTAGCATCTCCTCGACCCTGGGTCGGATTTCATTATCCTTCAAACCTTGTATTTTCAGTCCAAAAGCGACATTGTCATAGACATTCAAATGCGGAAAAAGAGAATAACTTTGAAACAGGGTGTTGACCGGTCGTTGGTAGGCCGGCAGATTCGTGATGTCTTTGCCTTCAAATAGGACTCGCCCCCGGTCAGGTTGTTCAAATCCGCCAATGATCCGAAGAATCGTCGTCTTGCCACAGCCTGAAGGACCGAGAAGTGTTAAAAATTCAGCGTCTTCGATTTCCAAAGACAAATCATTGATCACCGTCATCGACCCAAACGCCTTTGAAATGTTTTGCAGTTCAATCTGTGTCATAATTCACCTCTTAAAAGTTTGGGGGAGTCAACACCCAGAGCCATTTTGCTGACAAGTCACTTCGGTTTTCCACCCAAAAAACTTGATCAGCGTCAAAGTAAAAACAGTTACCCGTTGTAATTTCATAATCATCATGCCCTAGAACCAAATGAATCCTCCCGTCGATGACATAACCGAAGCTTTCGCCTTCAAACGGATTGTAGGTCTTGCTTTTACCGCCCGGTTGCAGTTCCATCACCGTCGGTTCCATGTTATTGGTCTGAGCGGATGGAATGATCCAGTGGATCTTCAGTCCCAGCTGCTCATAAACCGCTGAAAAACTGTCCTCAATGGAATAAACTACCGGTTTAGCTTGATCAATTTTAAAAAAATCTGCCATCGTGATGCCCAGGGCAGCCACGATCCCTTCCATCGTATCGATCGATGGAGAGGTATTGTTATTCTCAACCTGTGAAATAAAGCCTTTAGTCAGGTCGGACCGTTCAGCCAGTTCTTCCTGGGTCAAACCCATTTTTAACCGCAGATTGCGAACTTTTTCTCCCAGCATCATGATGGCTCCTTTTCTATTACTAGTTAAATACTAAACTCAAAGTATCATATATTAACTATTGGACCTTTTCAAGATGGTTGTGCAAATAAATAGAAAAACTTCGAAAAAAATGCTATACTATATACGAACATTTGTTCTATTGGAGGTTGCTATGGACTTGATAGATAAGATCCAGATTTTGGCCGACAGTGCCAAATACGACGTCTCCTGTGCTTCCAGCGGTGTCACCCGAAAAGCCAAATCCGGTCAATTGGGCAATGCTACCAGTTGTGGTATCTGTCACTCCTGGAGTGAAGACGGCCGTTGTATTTCCCTGCTCAAGATCCTTTATACCAATGTCTGTATCTATGACTGTGCTTACTGCGTCAACCGGCGGAGCAATGATCTTCCCCGGGCTTCTTTTACACCTAAAGAAATCGTCGACCTGGTGATCGGGTTCTACAAAAGAAATTACATTGAAGGATTGTTTTTAAGCTCCGGAGTCAAACACAGTCCCGACCGGACGATGGAAGAGCTGCTCGAAGTGGTCAAGACCCTTCGGACAGTCCATCATTTTAATGGATATATCCATCTCAAACTGATCCCCGGCGCCAGTGACGACTTCATCGATCAGGTCGGACGATGGGTCGATCGTTTAAGTGTCAACCTGGAGCTTCCCACGATGGAAAGCCTGTCCCTGTTGGCTCCGGAAAAAGGTCGGGCCAATATCCTGCCTTCTATTCGGGCAATATCCAACCAGCTGATCGAAAAGCGGCCCGACTTTCTTCCGGCCGGGCAATCGACTCAATTGATCATTGGGGCGACACCCGACAGTGATCACACGATTTTACAGCTGTCGCAGGCGTTATATCGCCAACGAAAGCTAAAGCGGGTCTATTATTCAGCTTATGTACCGGTCAATTTTGATCACCCTCACCTGCCCGTAACGGTCGAATCACCAAAACTTCGGGAACACCGACTGTATCAAAGTGATTTTTTGCTCCGGTTTTACGGCTTTGATGCTGATGAACTGCTGAGTGAAAGCATGCCTCACCTCAATCTGTCACTCGACCCCAAAGCCGGCTGGGCCATCAATCATCTTGATCAATTCCCGGTCGATGTCATGACCGCATCATATTATGAACTGCTTCGTGTCCCCGGCATAGGACCTGTCTCTGCCCGCCGGATCACCCAGGCCAGGGCTTTTGGACACCTAAGCTATGACCAGTTAAAAAAAGCCGGTGTCGTCCTCAAACGAGCCCAATACTTTATCACTTCCGGAGGATGTCTGATCAAACCCGATGGTCTTCAGTTGTTAGACAAACCGAACCATTTGCAAAAACAGCTTCTACTGATAGAGCCTAAGACATTGGCCACCTTGCCGGTGCAACTGGATTATTTTGACCTCTTTCCCGAGGTCTTTCACACGCAAGACCAACCGATGATCGATGTGTTCGATCATCTGAGAAAGGAACAACATGGACTACTTGGTTGATGGCAGTTTATATTCACTTTTCAGCCTGCTCGACTGTATCAAAGAAACCGGTACCGGAGAACGTCACATATGCCAGAGCGATCATTATCAAATGAGTCTGCTGACGCCGTTTACCGTCCACAAAACCGATCAACAGCGGGCGGAACATTTT
>JAAZLX010000194.1 GCA_012799095.1 Tissierellia bacterium | reverse complement strand
GACTCCAGGATCTGTTTCAATTCAGATTGATTGGTGATGTCGATCCCGGATAAGATTTCATTGGCGGTGACATTGATGCTTAGCGCTTTTCCTAGTGGTGTGGTAACAACAAGCCCGTGTGGATAAAGTTCAAAAGCTTTCAGTTTGGTGTAGTCACTAAAATGACTTGATAGGTATCGACCGGTTAAATACAGGTAATGCAAACCGTAAAGTAACCAGATGAATGAGTACCAGACAAAGAGGACTAGTTGTTGATCAGGCGTCAATATCCATGATCCCGGGATAGGCAGGAGTAAAGTCATTATGCCGATACGAATAATCAGGGATAAGGCCTTCCAGTCCATTTGTTGTTTGTTGATCAGGCGGATAGCTAAAAAAATCAGGTGGCTGACGATCGGTAGCAGAAAAAGCCAGTTGATTTGAAAGGAGAGAAGGGGTTGACTGATGCCTTCACTTTGCACTTGAATGATCAATAAGCCCATGGTCATCAGACTGTTAAATGATAGATTGAATACAAAGTAAGTGATCCACAGACCGAGACGATATCGGCGCCACCGGAAACTCATCAAGTAAAAATTCATGACTGACCGGATGGTGCCGGTGAAATAGATAATCGCCAGAGCCAGGCGAAGATAGACGGGCAATTGATATAAGTCCATCTTAACCCTCCAGCTCGACGACAACGGTTATGGAATCAACATCTTCATGAATCGGTTGATTCGGAAATAAAGCGATGATATGGTCACGCCAGTTGTTTGTTTGGGAAGACCGAAACAACAATGTCACCTCTGGATTTTGTTTGATTTTTCGTACACTAAGCAACAGTTCGGTCTCCGGGATCAATCCCAGAGCGATCTGAAGAACCGTATCCTGAAACTGCTTCAGTTGTTTTATATTAAATGTAATATCCGGGTTTAAATGAACAGCATAGTCGGTTTCAAATGCCACATCCAGCAGCTCCTGAGCCACCAGACTGATCCAGTTGGTAGAAAAACGGTCTTCGTTTTCAAGACTGATCAAGGAACGCCGTTTGATATAACGGGATAGGATCTTGACTAACTGGATATTGTTTCGAGAAACCGGACCGGACAGGTCCCGAATCAAATTTTGCAAGGCATTGACACTGGTCTTGGTCTCGATTTCGACATTTGCCAGCAGCTGAAGACGATATTGAATTCGTTCGACTTCTTGATCGATCGAACTTTGAGTTCCCATGACCAGTTGTTGGCGCTCCAGCTCATCGCGTTGCTGTTCTTTTTCCCGTAGTTCCAACATCAGTTCAGTAATGTTTTCCATTGTAATAAGATAATTGTTATCTACCGGGTGGGACGACCACTGAAAGATCTGGTCATCTTTATCAAGGATATGAATCTCACCGTTGCCTTCTAAAATAGACTCAAGATTGAGCTCGTTGATGATTTCCAATTGTTCTGACAGGCCTTGACTAGCATAAAGGACCTTGCCCTCGGGACTGACAATGCTCATCAAAATGTCAGCTCGTTCAAAGATGGGAAGGTGTTTTAAGAAGAAGGGACCGCGGTGTGACCGAAAAATCAAGTCAAATACCAAAAAAAAGTACAGTAATGCGATGTAAAGAAAGACGAATAGATCGAATTCAAGCAACCGGGGTAGCGTGTAACCGATGGCAATAATCAACAAGGCGGTCAAACCCAAAGCGATCACTCCATTATTCCATTCCTGGGAACGGTTTTTCGACGAAAAGTACATAAAAAAACCAATCAATATACAAGCGATACCATAATATAGGAAGATATTGACAGACCAATGGACGATGCCATCGTCCTGAGGAAATGTGATATCAATAATTCGGTGCAGAGGATTGGTCAGTGCAAACAGGCCGATCGCCAGAGACAAAAATCCGGTGAATCGGAGGATAGCGCGGTAGAAATTGTCATCAACATAAGGGATGATGGTGCAAAGCAAGAAAATATTCGCTAGGGCGATGGCAAAGGCCAGAGCCAACGGATAGGTGAAAGAGAAGCTGATGGTTGGGTATAGCAGGTCGAGAAACAGCAGGCTGAGATAAAAGCTGGCAGCGATCGAAAAAGAAGTAATCAAGTAGCGTTGTTTTTCGTTTACGCTCCGCCGTTGCAAGTTCAAATACCAGGCGGTCAAACCAATCGCAGAAGCGATCAATATGAAGCCTTTGATGATGGCAAGGATTAAATTGTACTGATCGCTCAATAAGAATAGGTTGGGCATAAAAAGAGACTCCGTCTCATTTGATTTTTGGGTTGATAAAACCGGAGGTCACGGCATAGATCGCCAGTTTTGAAATCGAAGGGAAACCGGTCTTGCTCATCAGGTTGCTGAAATGAGTTTTCACGGTGTTTTCACTTACCCCATAATGGTTGGCAATTTCCTGACGGGTATAGCCATCACACACCAGGCCAAGGACTTCCCGCTCACGGTCGGTCAGCTGGAAATAATCGGGAAAGCTTTGTTGAGTTGATTTCTGTGGGAAAACACTTTCACCGTTCAGGGTATGATAGATCGCTTCAATCAACTCATCAATTGAAATATCCTTGTATACGAAGCTGTCAGCCCCGGCAATGTGAGCCTTTTGGATAAATGTCACTTCCGGCAATCCGGTCATAAGCATGACTTTTAAATCCGGATATCGGTTTTTGATCTGAGCTGTGGCATCAATTCCACTGTGATGATTCTGGGTGGATATGTCCATCAAAACCAAATCGGGCATGGTGCTTTGAATGTAGTCGGTCGCTACTGAAGCATCCGCGATCGCATGGGTGATTTCAAATTTTCCAGAATCGGTCAAGCTGCGGTACAAGGCATCACGGACCAGGATTTGGTCCTCCACCAGGAGAATCTTGATCATAGTCCCTCCAGTATTCGTAGGCTTCATTTTATAAAATCAAACGTCGTAGATCGTTTCATCAATAAAATAACGATAGTTTCTGCTATAAGTTAATTTGACGTTCATCAACTGACGGACATATAATTTTCCAATCAATTGTTAAAAAGTCAAAACTGTCACATTCTGCATATACACTATTTTAATATGTTTATTTAACTACATTCTACCATATCTAGCGCTATTCCATGTTTGTTTCATGGAGATATCAATTAACACAGACATATTCATCCACCAAAAGTAAATACCGTATCTATTTGTTAAAAAAAATAATGATTCCTCACCCATATAGGTCATAGTATAAAATATCTTGTGTAAACACTGAACCTCCGAAAAAGATGCAAAAGAGGATCAACTCTTGTAGAATTTTGTTATCACAGCAAAACCACTACACGAAGGAGACCCTCTCATGCATGATTTT
>JAAZLX010000193.1 GCA_012799095.1 Tissierellia bacterium | reverse complement strand
TGGCCGGCAGTCTGCCGCCATCGTCGGTCGTAGTGCCTTCCGGAAAAATGATCAGTGGTACTCGTTGCAGGGTGGTAATGGCTTGACGGATCGCCCCGATATCCTGACCGTCACGTTCAACCGGTATCGCCTGAAAGTGGCGAAAGATCGGCCCAAACACTTTACTGCGGGCTAGTGAAGCCTTACCCATCGCGGAAAAATCCATCGGTAAAAAACCGATCAAAAGCGGCGCGTCGAGTATGAAGCGATGGTTGGGCGCAATGATGTGGGGCTGCGTCGGGATATGAGAAAAACCAGTCAGCTTGACCTTGAACAGCAAATGAAACAAGCTTTTAAACAGTTGTCTTAGCAGTCTTCTCATCCCAATGGTCTTTCATAAAACGAACAACTTGTTCGATCGTTAGTTTTGTTGTATCGACAACGATGGCATCATCCGCCTGGCTCAGCGGTGAATGCGTTCGATTGGAGTCGAGCTGATCACGCCGCAGAATATCGAGCAGGATCTCAGCATAGTTGTCGATTTCATTTCGTTCCAGAGCCCGTCGTTTGGCCCGTTCATTCGGATCGGCTTTTAAATAGAATTTCAGTTCGGCATCGGGATAGACCACTGTACCGATATCTCTGCCGTCCATCACTACATCCATTTGGCTGGCGATCTCCCGCTGGCGTTTGACAGCCCAGTCGCGGATAGATTTCAGGCTGGAATAATACGACACATGCTCATCGATCCGTTCAGTGCGTAGTTGAAAGGTCAAGTCCGTATCATTGATCCGAATCCCACCCGGAATGATGTCCATGTTCAGGGTTACCAGCAGTGGTTCGATGTCAGTCTCGTTCGTGATATCCCTATCGAGAAAATAGGCCGTCAATGCCCGGTACATCGCACCGGTATCAATATATTGGTAACCTAATTCGCGGGCCAATCGTTTAGCGACCGTACTCTTTCCAGAACCGGCCGGTCCATCTATCGCTATTTTCATGCTTCCTCAATCTATTATCTATTAGTTTCCTTTGATATTGTATCATATTATGGTCTTGCCATTGATTGAGATACCCGAATCTGCAGTTTTTCTAGCAATAGCGACAAGAAAAAACCAGACTTTCGTCTGGTTATCGCTTAGATATAAACGTGATGTCTGTCCCAGATCTCTTCTAACCGCTGGAACTTCTTATCCGCCTCTGCCAGGTTGTCATAGGCCACTGCGGTGATCAACGCGTTGATCAATGTCATCGGAGCAACGTGTGAGTCGATGAAACTATCGATCGAATACGTGGCAAAGATCGATTTGTCGGCATATTCATTGATAGGCGCTTCCGGCGAATCGGTAATGGCATAAACCGGATTGCCCTGGGCTTTGATGATTTTTGCCAGATCAAGCGTGATGGCGGCGTATCGGGGAAACGATACCACGATGACAAGGTCTCCCGGCTCCAGATTGATGATCTGATCAAAATGATCAGCCACTCCATGATGAAACGATACCACGTTTTTATGCAGAAAGCTTAAGTAAAAATCGAGATAATCGACTAATATCTTTGAGCTGCGCATGCCTAAGAGATAGACATGCTTCGACTGCTGGATCCCGCTGGCGATCTCGTGAATGGTCGAGACATCAAGATGATCCAATGTTGATCGAACATCATTCAGATCACGGTTAAACGATTGATGGAGGCTGCCCTCGAAGGTTTCCGGCTCCAGCTGAGTGGCTATCTTTTGACGCGTCGTCAGTATGGTCTTGATCGATTCACGTAAATTTTGCTGCATTTGAGGATAACCGCTGAAGCCGATGGCCGTTGCGAACCGCACGACTGTGCTTTCGCTGGTGGATAATTTATCGGCCAGCTTAGCAGCTGTCATAAAGACAGCCTGGTCATAATTCTTTTTGAAAAAATCAGCGATCCGACGATGTGTCTTACTTAGGTTGGCATAATTGGCATCGATCGCCTCGAACACAGTTTGTCGGTTAGCCGACATGGTTTTGTACCAGCTCAATGCCGGCTTCAACCGCTCGTTGGTTCAGGATTTCTGTTCCCTTGGGGACTCGCTGTAATACCGCTTCGAGCAATTCTTCCTTGCTAAACAGGCCCAGGATCTGATTGATAGCGGCTAAAGAAACGATATTGGCCGTCAGTTCTTTCCGCACGACATCACGGGCCGTCACCAGGATCGGCAGACGATAGATGTTTTCAGTCCCGGGATCATTGATCAGTTCGATCGAATCATCGATGATCAAAACAGCATCCTGGGGAAGATTCTGAGCATACTTATCAGCAGCGATCTGTGTCAGAGCCAACAGCAGCGTAGGCTGTTGCACCTTGGGATAATCGATCGTCTCCGATCCGATAATCACCTCACATTTACTGGCTCCACCCCGGGCTTCCGGACCGTAGCTCTGTGATTGAATGGCGAAATGGCCTTTTTTGATAGCGGCTTCTGCCAGAATGACACCCAGCATGATGACGCCCTGACCACCCGATCCGGTCAAACGCAGTTCTAATTGTTTCATACTTCACCTCGCAAACGATCAATGATCTTCTGATACTCTGCGGTATATTCCGGACGTTCCTGCTCATAAAATTCGCCATAGACGAACTTACCGGCTCGTTTTTCTTCCGGCAGTTTGTCATATACTTTGACATCGACATAGTTGTCTTTTAGCCAGACCATCATTTGAACACCGCTGCCGGATTTGTTTCTGCGGCCATAATAGGTCGGACAGACGCTGATGGCATCTACAATACTAAAGCCTTTGTGTTTGATCGCTTTGGATATGTAGCTGATCAGTTGCTTTGTATGATAGGCAGTACCTCGGGCGGTATAAGTCGCTCCGGCACCTTCCGCCAGTTTCAGGATATCAAACGGCTGGTCGATATTGCCATAAGGAGCAGTTGTTCCGAAGGCATCGGTCGGTGTCGTGGGAGAATACTGTCCCCCGGTCATACCGTAGATATTGTTGTTAAACACGATCACCGTTAAGTCGATGTTGCGACGGGCGGCATGGATCAGATGATTGCCTCCGATAGCTGAAGCATCGCCGTCACCTGTAATGACGATAACATCGAGCTCGGGCTTGGACATCTTGATTCCGGTAGCAAAGGCGATCGCCCGGCCGTGGGTGGTATGGACGGTATTGAATGCCATATAACCCGGGGCACGTGATGAACAGCCGATTCCGGAGACGATAACGGTGTTGTCTTTATCCATGCCCAGCTCATCGATCGCTTTGGTGATGGCACGGGTTACGATCCCGTGTGAACATCCCGGGCACCAGATATGAGGCAAGTTGGCGTCGCGAAAATATTCTTGAATCAGTTTACTTGGTTCCATGCTCGACCTCCTTGACCAGGGCGACAAGTTCCTGTGGCTTAATCAGATCGCCATTGCCGCGGCCATAATGCTGGACGCGGGCTTGTCCTTCGACGATGCGTTGAACCTCGCGGACGTATTGTCCCATATTCTGTTCCGCCACAATAATGTGATCGACTTTTTGGGCCAGCTCACGAATTTGCTTTTCCGGTGATGGCCAGATCGTGATGGCTCGCAGCATACCGGCTTTGATACCTTCTGCCCGCAATGCTTTTACAGCCGCTTTGACCACGCGTGAAGTCGAACCGAAGGTGACAAATGCGATCTCTGCGTCATCCAATTCAAACTCTTCGACTTGGACGATGTCATCTACATTGTCATATACTTTATTAAAAATTCGTTCCAGCATGATTTTGGCATTGTCGGTTGAGTTGCTCGGGAAACCGGTTTCATTGTAGAACAGTCCGGTGGTATGAGCCCGGTTGCCATCGCCGAATACGCTCATGGCAGGGACGATCTCCCCCGGTTGTTTTTCGTAAGGCCGGGGACGCAGCACACCCGCTTCGGATGTTGTTCGATTGATTATTTCAAGTTCACCCGGTTCAGGGACGACGACTCGCTCGCGTAGGTGACCGATGACTTCATCCGTCATCAGCATGACCGGCGTGCGGTATTTTTCTGCCAGGTTGAAGCATCGTACTGTCAGATCAAATGTTTCACGTACGCTCATCGGAGACAGAGCGATCATCGGATAGTCGCCATGAGAACCATATTTGGCTTGCATAATATCAGCCTGGGCGCTCTGTGTCGGAAGACCGGTCGAGGGACCGCCCCGCATGACATTGACGATGACCAATGGAATTTGAGCCATCGCAGCATAGCCAATATTTTCCTGTTTTAAGCTGAAACCGGGTCCGCTGGTCGCGGTCATCGATTTGGTCCCGGCAATCGAAGCACCGATTGCGGCGGCGATCCCACCGATTTCATCTTCCATTTGAATAAACTTACCGCCTACTTTCGGCAGTTCGGTCGCGCTTAGTTCGGCAATTTCAGTCGAGGGAGTGATCGGATAACCGGCATAGAATCGATAGCCGGCGTACAAGGCACCCTGAACACAGGCCTCATTGCCTTGCATAAGGGTGATTTTATTGCTCATCCTGAGCCTCCTTTAAGTAAATCGCATAGTCGGGACAACGTAATTCGCACAAGCCACACTTGATACAAGCGTCTATGTTTGCAATTGTGCACTTATAGTCCGTGTCCATGATAAGTACCTTGGTCGGGCAAAATGCCACGCAAATGCCACAACCTTTGCACCATTCCCGTTTCAGCACCAGCTGTTTTTGGTCACTCACTTAAGCCTCCTTTGTTCTAATATAAGTATATCAAAGCCTAATATTATTGCAAGAAATATTTCATATATATTAATAAATGCAAGAGTATGAAACCTACCTTGCATTACGTTCGATCATATAAAGTTGAGCCGGAGAATTGATGCCATTGATATGTTGTAGAAAAAAACTGTGAAACTCAGTAGGGTCAACGGTTGACAACGTATGATGCAACCAGTCCGCTTCCGCTTTTCCCTCGGGGTGACCGGGATATGCCACCATGACAATTCTGCCATGCGGTGAAAGCTGTTCCATCATATCTTGCAAAACAAGTGTGAGATCGTCAACTTGGGTCATGATCTGTTTATCAGAACCCGGCAGGTAACCGAGGTTGAACACGATCAGATCGATCGGTTCGGAGACATATTGTCGGAAGTTGACAAAACTGTCCTGTATCACCTGCACATGTTCCAGATGAGCGACCGCGGCACGGGTGTTTTCGATCGCCTGGGGCTGGATATCGAATGCATAGAGCCGATCAGCCAGTTGGGCCAGATATTTTGTGTCATGGCCATTGCCGCAGGTGGCATCGATCGCAAGAGAAACAGGCTCCAGAAAGCGCCGGCTGATAGCCAGTGCCCCGCTGAGCGGTTTCACCTTTCCTCCGTCAGATCGATCCGGACCGGTAAGGTACCGGAAACATCAGTCAGCACATCCTCCCCCATTTCCCGAAACAGCCAGATGACGTACTTACGTAATTCTGGCAGAAGCTCGGCTGGGCCGGTCAGTTGCAGCAGTTGATTGGTCAGTAAATTGAGTTTAGCATAGCCGATGACCGTCACTTCATCCTGATCAAGCCCCAAAAGGTACTCTTCCGGAAACCGGCGGTAGATGGTGTTGTCGTGGAAGGAAAAACAATCTTGTGTCAATCTTTTCAGATAGATCATCGAATCTCATCCTTGGTCAGCGGTCTCATTTGGCCCGGTTTGAGATTTCCCAACTGAACTTTGCCAAAACGGATCCGGCGCAGCTTGATGACTTCGACATCAAACAGGGCCAGCATCTTGCGGATCTGGCGATTTCGCCCTTCTTTCAACTCGATCTGATAGGTCGTTTCCTCCAAATGTGTCAGGCCGATCGGTCTGGTCTTATAATCATCGATCACTACACCGCGCCGCAACTCAGTCATTTCAGACGGGCTCAACTCGCGGTTCAGATCAGCCCAATAGACCTTTTTGATCTCAAACTTGGGATGCGTCATTTTATAGGCATAATCGCCATCGGTTGTCAGGATCATTAAGCCTTCCGAATCATAGTCGAGCCGTCCCACCGGGTAGACCCGTTTGTCCCCTTTATAAAACGCCATGATAGTCTTTCGACCTTCCGGATCGGACACGGTAGACACGATCCCGCCCGGCTTGAAAAAGGCCCAGTATTCGTGTTCATAGCGCCGAATCGGTTCGACGACTTTCCCCTGATACGTTACCCGATCATTCGGTTTGACAAGATAGCCCATTTCTTTATGGACCCGGCCGTTGATCTTGATCTCACCATTGGCGATCAATTCCTCGGCTTTTCGTCTTGAGGCGACTCCGGCCAGGGCTAAAAATTTTTGCAGTCTCATCGCAGAGCCTCCACTTCAGGCAGGTCATTTAGTGTTTCCAGGTTGAAGGTTCGTAGAAATTTACCGGTCGTGGTGTACAGTTTAGGTGAACCGATGGTATCGAGATGAGACACCGATTCGATCAGATCCTTCTCGACCAACAATCGAATAGAATAATCGCTGTTGACTCCTCGCAAATGATCGATTTGAACCTTGGTGATCGGTTGCTGATAGGCGATGATCGACAAGACTTCCAGGGTGGCATTTCCCAGACCCTTATCATCACTCAGTGCCAACGCTTCGATCACCAGATCGGCATACAGGTCATTAGTCGACAACTGGACTTCATCACCAAATTCTTTGACGGTGATGCCTTTGCCATCCTGACGGTATTCTTTGCGCAAAATCTCGATGGCATTGTGAGCCGTTTTGGGATCGACTCCAAGCAAGCTCTGAATCTTCTTTTTCTTCAGGGGTTCCCGGGTGATAAACAATAATACTTCTAGTTTACGGACGATCTCAGTCATGCGGTTCTCTTTCTGATATCAAGCGGGGCAAAAGTGGAGGTTTGTTCTAACCGGATCAGTTGCTCCTGCTGGAGCTTGAGCAGAGCCAGGAAGGTAGCGATCCACTCCCCTCTCGGTGCTGAAGCGATAAACAAATCATCAAAGGTCAGATCACCCCGGTGTAATAGGTCAAGAATCTTTTTGCGATATTTTGTGACGGAAAAGTTTTCCCGATGCAGGCCCTTAAAGAACGGCCGGCCGGTATCCTGAAACCGGTCAAGCTTTTCTAAAAAGCGGCGAAAGGCATGGGCCAGCAGCTCTGCCTCCATGATCAGGTCATCCTCGTCCATTGCCGGCAGCCCGATCAGGGATTCATCATTGAAAACATGGTACAGGTAGCGCTGTTCCCGACGGGTCAGGAAGGCATCGACCTCACGCACCTTACGGTACTCCAGCAGACGCAGCAGCAGCTGATGACGGGGATCAGATTCGTCATCCAATCCGATCGGCTCGAGTGAAGCATCCGGCAAGAGCATCTGACTTTTGATCTCAAGCAGGATGGAGGCAAACAAGATAAAATCGGCAATCTGCTCCGGCGGGATGTCCCGCTCGTCCATTGCCGTAATAAAATCGGTCGTGATCTGATGGATCGGAATGTTGTAGATATCGATCTGATCCTGTTCGATCAGCTCGAAGAGCAGTTCAAACGGGCCATGAAAGCCCTCAATATCAATCAATAAATTCATAGCTCAATTATATCATATGGAAAGACAAAATCTTGGGATGCATCCGGGATAGCGTGACAAGTTGTGAGGTGTCCAATTACCGCTTACTTTAGAAACATTTGCTCCGGTAGAAATAAAAAAAACCTGAGCATCAACTCAGGCTTTATAACAGCTAGAAGGGAGCATAGCCTTGCTCGTTCCAGAACATATCCATCAATACTTCGTACTCTTCCATGAATTGTGTGTAGTGGGCCCACTCCCATTTGGCTAGGATGTTGAACAATTGCACTACCTTTTCATTGTCGGCCTGCTTGGCACCGGCCTCATAGAATTCGGCTGAGGCTTTCTCCATCTGAAGACCGATACTGAAGACGGTCAGTGCCCGGTGAGCGTCTTCTTCCTGGATCTTGTCCCAGCGGAAGATTTCCGGTGACGGTGGCATGTCGATCGTGGCCATCTCGAAGGCGACAGACTCATCCTCGCTCAGTTCTGCCAACAGTCGTTTGAGCCACTCAACGTGTTTTTCTTCTTCCCGGGCCAATAACATAAAGGTATCGGCAGTTTCCTGATTGGACGAACCCTGAGCAGCCAATTTGTAAAACTCATAGCCTTCGACTTCGTTCAGGATGGCCTTTTTTAACAAAGACAGTTCATTTTGCGTCATAATCGAATCTCCTTTATACATATTCTTCAAAGACAATGTCTTTTCCTGACTGATGGACAAACCCATAGATCAGCGGATTGGGTCGATGTTGGTCGGGTGTGATCTCAAAAGCCTCTTTTAAGCGTTGTTCCGCTTCATCCAGCACTTCCGGTTTGTCGGTATACAGGGTGGCCAGCGGACCTTCCACCTCATCGCCGACCTTTTTATGCAACAGGATCCCGGCGGATGGATCGATCGCATCGCCCATCTTCAGTCGACCGGCCCCCAGCAATGAGGCAATCTCACCGATCTGCTGGGCATGGATATGAGAGACAAAACCGGTCGCGTCGATCGAGACCTTGCGTTCGTGTGCAGCTTGTTTAAAATCGTAACCGGTCGCACCCTGGGCTTTGACCCATTCATCAAATTTGACATAAGCCGCCCCGCTGTCGATTTTATGCCAGCAGGCCTGGAAGGCGGACGGGAGGTCAGAGAAGATTCCTGCCATTACCAGAATGCCACTGGCCAGGTGCAGGCTGAGATCGGTCAGATCCTCCGGACCCCGGCCCTGCAAAGTCGCCATTGCTTCTTTGACCTCCAGGGAGTTTCCGATGGCGTACCCCAGCGGCTCATCCATGTTTGTGAGAATGGCCCGGGTCTGGCGATCCATGTCCTGGCCTAATCGTACCATGATCTTGGCCAGCTGTTTGGCTTCATCGATCGTTTTCAAAAAGGCCCCGTCACCCACTTTGACATCAAGCATAATGCCATCCGCTCCGGCGGCCAGTTTTTTGCTCATGATGCTGGATGCGATCATGGCCGTGTGATCGATCGTGGCCGTGACATCGCGCAGAGCGTACAGTTTTTTATCGGCCGGTGCAATATTACTGGTCTGTGAGATGATGCTCAGTCCGACATCTTCGACTTGTTGAAAGAAGTCCTCACTCGAGAGCTCGGTGCTGAAGCCGGGGATCGATTCCAGCTTGTCGACGGTTCCACCGGTATGACCCAGACCGCGGCCGCTCATCTTGGCCATCGGGACTCCGAAACTGGCCACCAGAGGCGCAATGATCAGTGATGTCTTGTCACCTACTCCGCCGGTCGAATGCTTGTCGGCTTTAAATCCTGCGATCCGCGACAGATCGACCTGATCGCCCGAGTGCATCATCGCCCGGGTCAGATCGACGATCTCATCATCGGTCATGCCTTGGAAAAAGATGGCCATCAACAGCGCACTGGCCTGGTAGTCCGGCAGACTGCCTTCCGTGTAGCCTTGAATAAAAAACTCGATCTGTTCCCGGCTCAGAGCTTCGCCCTGTCGTTTGGCGTAAATAATGTCATACATTCTCATAGCAGAGACTCTCCCCGTCCGGTCCCCTTGACGACAAAATAATCGGCCAATGTCGCAGCCAGGGCGTAAAATCCTTTAATGTCCCCCAGGTTTTTCGATGGGTGCTGTTTGCCATAGATCAGGATCGGCACCGTCTCACGGGTGTGATCAGTTCCGTGGAAGGTCGGATCATTGCCGTGGTCGGCAGTGATGATCAGGAGGTCTTCCATCTCCATGCTGTCGATGATCTCCGGCAGGTAGTCATCGAACTGACGTAAAGCGTCAGCATAACCCTGTGGGTTTCTTCGGTGACCGTAGACAGCGTCAAAGTCGACCAGGTTGACAAACAGGAGTCCCTGAAATGATGTTTTCATCAATTCGATCGTCTGTTTGATCCCGTCGAGATTGGAATCGATATGATGGCCGGACGTGATACCTTGTCCGTTATAAATGTCTTCGATCTTACCGACGGAGATGACTTCATAGCCGGAAGCTTTCAATTGATCCAGCACAGTGTCTTCAAATGGACTCAGGGAATAATCACGCCGGTTGGCGGTCCGCTGAAACTTGCCGGGCTGACCGATAAATGGTCGGGCGATCACCCGGGCGACCGCGTGTTCACCGGTCAGGATATCACGGGCTTTTTGACACATATCGTACAGTTGTTCGATCGGAATGACATCTTCATGCGCGGCGATCTGAAACACCGAGTCATTCGACGTATAGACGATCGGTTTGCCTGTCCGCATGTGTTCTTCGCCGTATTCCGCGATGATCTCGGTCCCGGAATAAGGTTTGTTGACCAGTGATTCGCGTCCGATAGCCTGATGGAAAGCATCCATCACTTCTGCGGGAAAGCCGTCAGGATACGTCGGTAGTGGATGGTCGATCTGTAGACCGGCCAGTTCCCAATGACCGATGGTGGTGTCTTTACCCTGGGACACCTCGATCATCCGACCATAGGCGGCGGCAGGTTCGTCCTGGGGGTCGATACAGTCGACTCCGTTGATATTGCCCAGGCCGAGACGGGTCATGTTGGGGAGTTCCACCCCGGTTGCTTTTACGGTATTACATAAAGTATCGGCCCCCAGATCACCAAAGGCTTCCGCATCCGGAGCGTGACCGATACCGACACTGTCTAACACAATGACAATAGCTCTTTTCATGTTGCCTCCTTATACGGAATTCTTATACCCAAGTTGTCAGTCTTTGTCTAACCTTTTCGGGCATATTTAGCTCCAGCAGCTGTTTCAGGCGCTGTTGGTTGACGCCCTTGGCCTTAAAATGGCCTTCGATCAACTCCAGCTTGGGCTCCCGCTCGATCAAAGCATAGATCAGGTACCAGTCTTCCAGGTGCATCAGGGGCAGCTTCTCGACCCCAAACGGCTCCCATCGCTCGATCAATGTCTCATCAAACGGTAAAACGGTTTCCATATCATGGCTCACGATGGAAAGAACACACATCAAATCGATGTCGACTCCGTCGATCTCAAACTCAAAGAAACCCCTGGTGCGAAACCGCTCGTCGGGATTCTTCGGCAGCATCGGACCGTGTTTGATCAAGAGACGCTGGCAGGCCAAAGCATCACCTTCTTGTACCACCAGGTCGATATCTTCAAATTGATCACTTAGACCATGGATGTATAGTAACAGCGAGCCACCCACTCCCCAGGTGATTTTCTCGGAATTGAACTCGCGGGCAATTTTTTGTAACGCACTGAATTTCTCTTGCATCATAATGTCCTTTCTCGTCAGGGGTTAGATCGACCGGTTGGCCCTGTCGATCAGCTCACCGGCACTGGCCAGGGAACTGTCGCTCAAAGCGGAACTCATCATCAGTGCCAGTCGTTCGACATGTTCTTCTTGATCCAGCCGCTTGACCAGGGTGGTAGCGGCGACTTTTGATATTTGATAATGGCTGTCGGCAAAAGCCGTCAGCTGAGGTAGATGGGTGATGGCAATCACTTGTTTTTTCCGAGACAATTGTTTGATGTTTTTACCGACTTCAAAGGCGGTCTTGCCGCTGATACCGGCATCGATCTCATCAAACACCATGGTGAGTGTTTTTTCCTTCTGACTGAACACCTGTTTCAGAGCCAGGATAAAACGACTCATTTCACCACCGCTCAGGACGTCTTTCATCGGTTTGAGCTGGCGTCCGTTCATGGAAGCCAGGATCTCGGCCCGGTAACGACCGCCGTTGCGCGGCTCACCTTGTCGGGCAGTCTGTGCCAGATCCAATGCCACATCAGGCAGTTCCATCCGTGACAGAGAAGCGGTCAGTCCGGTTTTTAAGCGCTCAAACAACTTGGACCGGTGTTGTCGTAATTCATCCGATTGTTTTTCATAGATCGTTATCAGTTCGGCTTTTTGTCGTTCCAGCTGTTGTCTGGTCTGTTGAGATGAATCAAACCGGTCAATTTTTTCTTCCAGCTCTCGCTGATATTCGACCAGTTGTTCCAGATCGCGCTGATA
>JAAZLX010000192.1 GCA_012799095.1 Tissierellia bacterium | reverse complement strand
TGAAAACATTTAACTATTATGCCGACAAGGCTGAGATCGGATTTTTACAAACCAGGATCCACAAAGGATCCGGTCTGATCGGACGCAAGGTCAAGGATCTAAACCTGGTGTTTGACTTTATCGTGGCTAAGATCGAACGGGCCGGCCAAACGATCGTCCCACGGGGTCATATTGCACTCCAGGAAAAAGATCTGGTCGTCTTGGGCGGCGAAGTCCACTTTGATCAGACCGGTCAGGATTTGATCGAATTTACCATCCCACCGGGGCATGAATGGGAGAATAAAACGATCATCGATCTCAAGCTGGCGGCCGATCGATTGATCATCATGGTCCAGCGGGCAAACAGTAAGATCATTGTACCGGTCGGAGATACTGTGTTGTTGGCCGGCGACAAGGTGATCATGATCCGGATCGATCATTCGATCGATTTTCCCCGTCCGGAGAAGACGATCGATCCCCAGTCCGTTCGGGTGGGTGAATTGGACCAACCATTCGAATAAAGCCGAACATTGATAAATCAACGATTAGTCCAACTGTTTTTTAACAGTCGTGATACAATTACAGAAAGACGACTCATTAATAAAGGAGTATGATGCCATGACCATGAGAGAACAAGCGGTGGAACTACTGGAAAAATACGTCAAAACACCACATATCGTGACCCATTCCTATGCGGTCGAGGCGGTGATGCGTGCCCTGGCCAAGAAACTGGCGCCGAACAAAGTCGAAGAGTGGGGGGCAGCCGGACTGCTTCACGACCTGGATGAGGATGAAGTCGACTGGCGCTCCGATATGCGGGTGCACGGTCCGAAAAGTGTCGAGATCATGCGTCAGCATAACTTTGGCACCGAGGAAATGTATCAGGCCATTCTGGCCCACAATCCACTCAATGGCAAACGGCCTCAGTCGACCTTTGAATTTGCCATGTTGGCGTCCGATCCGATGACCGGTTTTATCAAAGCGATCGCTGAAGTCTATCCTGATAAGCGGCTCAAAAGTGTCAAACCGGCATCGATCATGAAGCGTATGCGGGAAACGCGCTTTGCCACCGGAGCCAACCGTGATTATATGTTAGCGATCGAACGCACCGGCATCAAATTTGATCAATTTGCTCAGATCGCACTTGAAGCCATGAAGGAGATCGACCAGGAACTCGGTCTGGATGGCGGACCTCAAAAAAAAGCCGATATCTTAAAATACTGTGATGATCACAATATCCCTTATACCTTAAAAGAACACCGCCCGGTGTTCACGGTCAAAGATATGATCGAGGTCGGGATGGACCAGCATGGGACGCTGGGCAAAAATCTGTTTGTCCGCGATCAAAAAGGCGAACGTCATTTCCTGATCATCCTGCCGGGGCCGAAACCGGCCGATCTGAACAAGATCAGTCAACAGCTGGGCAGCAGCAAGTTGTCTTTTGCCAGCGATGAGCGGCTTATGAAGTATCTCAAGACACAAAAAGGCGGTGTATCACCGTTTGCCATATTGAATGATGAAACCAAGGAAGTCGAAGTCGTGATCGATCAGGAGATGGTCGGCAAACCGGCGGTCGCGTTCCATCCGAATGACAATACCTGTACCTTGTTTGTCGCCTTTGATGATATGATCACGATGATCAAAGACCATGGCAACAAGATCAGTTATGTCGATCTGTAAAACGCAACAACATTTACATCTTGGAAACAACAAAGCAAGCCTTCCCAGGCTTGCTTTTGCGTTGATTCCATGTGGTTGAGCTATTTGCTGTCGGGCCCGCCCGGTACGGTCGGGACGGGGGATGTCGGGTTCAGCGGATCATAGTTGCCCTCACCATTGCCCAGACTGATGCTAAGCTTAACGACATAGTCGAGAGGCACCAGGCGGCTATAGCTGCTTTGGCCTACCACC
>JAAZLX010000191.1 GCA_012799095.1 Tissierellia bacterium | reverse complement strand
TTACCGTCAATGCCATCGGGCCGGCTTATTTCGAAAGTGAAATGACGGAAGCCGTGGTTGGTGATACCGCCTTCCTGGAAGTGGTTAAAACGTATTGTCCCATGGGAAGGATCGGCAGGACGGGTGAACTCGACGGAGCTGTGGTATACCTAGCCTCTGATGCTTCCAGTTATACCACAGGCCAACTCATAAGCATTGATGGTGGCTGGACTGCCATTTAACCGGCTATGATCTTTCCGTGAAAAACAAGTACTAAAAACAGCCGTATTCGATGATCATCGGATGCGGTTGTTTGCGCTTAACTTTCATTCTGTTTTATGCCATAGCAAAATTTAATAAACTGATGAAAATGGACTGAAAGATAAAAGCCAGTGTGATATGATTTATTAAACCAGTTGAGTCATTTTTTTAACTTTAGGAGGTTATGTGAAGATTTTTTTAAGTTGTGATATTGAAGGCGTATCCGGACTAGTCGACTTTGATGATGGCGGTCTAAACGGCAAACGCTACCCTGACTTTGCCAAGATCATGAGTGAGGAAGTCGCGGCAGTATGTGCCCTATTCCCGTCAGAAACAGAGTTGTTTGTCAAAGATGCCCACATGCACGCCAAAAATATACCGCTGTCTGCCATGCCCGACAACGCGACACTGATGTCAGGCTGGTCGGGTCATCCCTACAACATGGTACAGGGACTGGACGAATCGTTTGATGCCATGCTCCTGGTCGGCTACCATGACCAGGCCGGTTCCGACGGCTCACCGGCAGCCCATTCTTTCACCGGTGAAGTCTACAGCCTCAAGATCAACGGGGAGTACATGTCTGAATTCGACATCGCACTTATGACAGCATCGATGCTGGGCGTTCCCACCATCTTCGTCATGGGTGATGAACGAATCACGCAAAAAGCCGGCAGTCTGGTGCCGGGTATTGTGACCATTCCGACCAAGTACGGTGTTGGGGCTGCCATCGCCAGCCGGACATCGTCATACAATATCCAACTGGTGAATCAGTCAAAAGACCAAATCGAGCAGATCCTGGCGGGAGATAAGACAGATTTTATTATTGAGCTTCCGAAAAAATTCGAGATCGAGATCGAATATTCTCGGCAACACCTGGCCTATCATAACTCGTTCTTCCCCGGATGTGAATTAAGCGGTCCTCGAACCATCCGGTTTGAAACCGATGATTTTTATGAAGCACTTCGCCTGTTCCACTTTGTGATCTAATTCGTTAGTTAATGCTGACAAGCTGGCGGATCTGCAGACAGACTTTCAGTTGCGATGCGCCGGCTTGTCGTTATGTCAAAAATAATCTAGGAAGTAGTATTTATGAAAAGACCTGTCGTATTGATCAGTGCCCACAAGCAAACCCTCGATACCGGACTGGTGTTCTATGGTACCAGTTATCAAGTCATCGAAGCTGTTCAGGCAGCCGGAGGTCTTCCCCTGGTTGTTTCCGATATAGCCGGCGGCATCTCATTTGAGCAGTTGGCTGATCTGGCTGATGCCCTGGTCCTGTCCGGTGGCAGTGACATCGATCCCATCCGGTTTCGTCAGACCAATGACCGGGAATTATCCCGCAACATCGATCATGACCGGGATGAGTTCGAATTTCAACTGACAGACCGGTTTGTCCAACAAAAAAAACCCATTATGGGGATTTGCCGCGGTATGCAGATCTTAAACGTCTATTTCGGTGGAGATCTATATCAGGATATCCTAGCCGGGCTCGATATCGATTATCCGTATGCCGTCGATCATCCGATCACTTCGGTGGAGGGAACGTATCTACACCAGCTGTTCGGCAAACAATTTCCCGGCAACAGTCTGCACCACCAATCTGTCGCCGCCTTAGGCGAAGGCTTAGTCGCCGCCGCATATGATAGTAATCACAACCAGGTAGTTGAGGCCTTTTATCATGAGAGTCTACCGATTTACGGGGTTCAGTGGCACCCGGAGAAGATGTTCGGCAAATACCTAAATGATAAGGATTATGTCGACATGATGCCCTTGTTCAAGCTTTTCTTAAGCTCAGTCAAGTGATGGATCATCTCTGCTATCAATGCAAATGTCTGATCACAAGGCCAATTTCATCAAAAGAAGAGGAGAAAAATGGGTTTACCAAATAACACCGATCTATTAAAGCGACGACTGCCCACGGGTGAAAAAAACCTGATCACCGACCTTGACGGTATCAGGGTCGGTCATGCGACGCTCCATCAGGGAGACATCCATACCGGGGTGACTATCCTGTCACCGCGGGAGAATATCTACCCCAACCCCTTGCCGGCTGCCTGTCATGTCATCAATGGCTTTAGTAAGCCGATCGGTTTTATTCAGGTGGATGAGCTGGGAACGATCGAATCCCCGATTGGCTTGACAAATACGTTTGCCATCGGTACTTTGGCTGATGGCCTGATCAAGCGGGTCGTCAAGGAACAGTCCGATGTAAACCAACAGATCGGCAGCTTCAATTCCGTTGTTATGGAGTGCAATGACAGCTATTTATCAGATATGAAATCGTTCCCGGTTTTACCGGAACATGTCACAGCTGCCTTTGACGATCTGTCGATTGAATTCTTGGAAGGCGATGTCGGTGCCGGCAGTGGCATGGTCTGCTATGGACTGAAAGGCGGCATCGGATCTAGTTCCCGCATAATAGACATCAAGGGAAAAACTTATACGCTGGGCTGTCTTGTCCTGACGAATTTCGGTCAGCCGGATGATCTGATCTTGCGTGATCGACTCGATCTGCCGGCTAATTACTTATCCAAAGATCAAACCGGAAGCGTCGTGATCGTCTTGGCGAGTGATGCCCCGCTGGATCATCGCCAACTCAAGCGAATCTCCCGCCGCGCTCAGTCCGGCCTGGCCCGTACCGGTGCCTACGTCAGTCATGGCTCCGGTGAAATTGTCTTAGCTTTTTCGACCGATCGATCTTCAGACCGATTGATAGATCCGGATTTGGATCGCCTGTTTTTGGCC
This sequence comes from Tissierellia bacterium, assembly GCA_012799095.1. Classification (GTDB taxonomy): domain Bacteria; phylum Bacillota; class Clostridia; order Peptostreptococcales; family Acidaminobacteraceae; genus DUPT01. Next base: position 2,566 of record JAAZLX010000191.1, on the reverse strand, counting down.
ACCGTAGAAGCCGTCGAAGAATCAGTCCTCAGCTCCCTGTGGCATGCAAACAGCGTTGTCGGTTATCACAACAGACAAGTCTTAGCATTAAAGGATGTATTGACGCCATGAAAACTGTCGGTATCCTGGGGGGAATCGGTCCTCTGGCCGGCTTGTTCCTGTTTCAGCGAATCATTGCCAATACACAGGCACTGACAGACCAGGAGCATGTCCCGGTCCTGCTATATAGCAATACAGCCATACTTGATCGCACCAGCGCCATCCTGGCTGATGATCGCACAGTCGAGCGGCAACTGATCACCAGTGCCAGACTGCTCGAAGACATGGGAGCCGATATTCTAATCGTAGCCTGTAACACAGCCCACTATTACATTGATGCCATCCAGGCAGCGATCGGGATCCCGGTTCTAAATATCATTCAACTGGCGATAGATCAAGCGAAGACATATGGTTGCGACCGGGTGATGGTCATGGGAACGACTGCGACTCGAAGCACCGGAATCTACAGCAAAGTGATCCAACAGGCCGGGTTACGCGAGATCCTGTTCAACCGGGACGACCAGGAACAGATCATGAAAATCATATACCAAGACATCAAAGCCGGTAAACCTGACGATGTGGTGGCTGAATTGATGACGATTCTTGATCGGGCGGCTCAAAGCAGACCTCAGGCAATCATCGTGGGGTGTACCGAACTATCCATCTTCTCGTCGCAGCTTTCTCTTGAGAAAATCAACATCATCGATCCGATCGAGCTGGTTGCTCGGAAGGCGATCGAACTGGCCGGCGGTCAATTGACCGAAATCTGTTCCATCCTTTAGAAGACGCAAGCTGAAGCCTGCCGCTGAGCAGTGCTTCAGCTTTTTTATGGCTATTTTTTCAGATGTAACGTCAAAGAAACATTGCTTCGATCGATTGTAGAATAGTTGTTAGTTTTTACCATTTTTTAGTATATTGGTAGAATTGTTACGATAAACACGTTATGATGATATTTGTGACAGTCGACGTTTATTTGATTGAATGTTGATTCAAAATGAGACCTATTATAGAAATTAGAGGTGAAGGATCGATGAATGATTTGACCGAAAGAATGGAACGGACCCGACAGGCAGCTGAACAGCTGGCTCGGGAGCAAGATATCACCTTATCACTGATCATCGAGGATCTTTCCAACGGTCATTCGGTGCAATTCAATGAAGCCCACACCCACTCGAGTGCCAGCACCATCAAGACCATCTTGCTGATGGCGGCTTTGGAGGATGAAGGCGTGGATTTCTCCCTGTCCGACATGATCGAATTAAGTGATGAAAACTCGGTCGACTTCAGTGTCGTGACCCAGATGGATGAAAAGATTTATTCGATCCATGAGTATCTCCAGTGGATGATCCTCGAAAGCTGTAATGCTTCGACCAATGTGATCATCGATCTATTAGGTTATGACCGGATCAATCAGGTCTGTCGCGATCTCGGGATGAAAGAAACGGTCGTTCAACGCAAAATGATGGACACCGAGGCCCGCGCTCGAGGACAGGACAATCTGACCTCAGCCCGTGACATGGCCATATTATATAAAACGATCTACCATAAACAGTATTTCAACCCTAAGGCTTGCGACAAAGGTATCGCGATCCTTTCGCGTTGCCGCGATCGGAAGCTTCTGCGACGCTTTCTGCCCCAGGAGCTGACATTTGCTCATAAATCAGGCGGACTCGATGAGGTCAGCCATGATGTCGGAATATTTTTTGACCCTGATGTGCTGGTCAGCGCATTCACGACCAGTCTGGCGGGCGAAAAAATGCAAATAAAACGGGAACAAACCATCGGTCACATCGGCCGTTGGCTGTTAAAGGAGGAAATATGAAAGCTTGGATTACTCGTGACATCGCTCCACTGATGACTCAACCCACCCGGATGTGTGAATTGGCTGATGAAGTCCTATTCGGCATGCCGGTGGAGGTCCTGTCGCTCGAAGAGGGCGAATGGTACCGCGTCCGGACCCACTATCGTTATGAATCATTGCTTCATCGGGATGATTTTCTGCCGGAAGAACTGTGCGATCCACGCTGGATCGAGGCAGAAAAAAAGATCATCATCACTCCATATGCTGATATTCATTTAGAACCTAAGGTCCAGGGAGCCTTCTTACAAGGTATTCCCCGTGGTGGATGGGTAGCATTGCTGGATGAAACCAAGGATCGCTGGCAAAAAGTCATCCTGCCAAACGGTGTCGAGGGCTGGACCTATGCCGAAAATCTGACCGACCTGATCGAACTCGATGCCATTGAAAACGAACAAGAACTACGCGAAGCTCTGGTCAAGACGGCGGAAATGTATCTGGGAGCTCAGTACCGCTGGGGTGGAAAGACCATGGCAGGACTCGACTGCTCCGGTCTGGTCTCGATCGCCTATCTGATCAATGGCTATATCATCTACCGTGACGCCCAGATCAAACAAGGCTTTATTCTAAAAGAAATTCCAAAAGAAGAGATCAAAAAGGGCGATCTGATGTTCTTCCCCGGTCACGTGGCAATGTACATCGGTGACGGGAGATACATCCACTCCTCGG
>JAAZLX010000190.1 GCA_012799095.1 Tissierellia bacterium | reverse complement strand
GTTGACTTATCTCAAGCCATTGTCCCGCTGGAACAAACAGAAGATGATCATGAAGACCATGATGAGCATGAGCATGAAGGAATAGATCCTCACATCTGGACCGACCCCAACAATGCAATCACTATGGTCGAAACGATTCGGGATGCGCTTGCTGAAACATTACCGGAGCAAGCCGACTATTTTGAAGACAATGCTCAAAAATATATCACTGAGCTCAAACAGCTAGACAGGGATTTCAAAGACCTGTTTGCCGAAAAAATAAATCATGAAATATTTTTTGCCGGACACAATGCCTTTGGCTATTTTATTCAACGCTATGACTTACACTTCCATACACCCTACACCGGCTTTTCACCTGATGCTGAGCCCAGTCCAAGGGCGATTACTGAGCTGATGGAAAAAATGAGCCAGAGCGGGTCAAAAGTGATTTATTACGAGGAACTGATCGAGCCCAAAGTAGCTCAAGTGATACGTGATGCCACTGGCGCAGACATGATGCTTCTTAACGGTGCCCACAATATTTCCAAAGAAGATCTAAATGCAGGTGTCAGCTATCTCGATATTATGAGACAAAATCTGGCGGCCCTGGATAAAGGACTCCAATGAAACAATTAAGTGTTAACAATCTCGATGTCAATTATGGCCGTTATACGGTACTTGAGGATATCAGTTTTACTGTCGAAAAAGGCGATTTTATTGGTATAGTCGGACCAAACGGCTCCGGTAAGACGACCTTGATCAAAACGATTCTTGGGCTTGAATCTCAGATGAATGGTACGATCGAAAAAGATCCATCAGTCCGACTGGGGTATTTGCCACAAATGACTGCCAAGCGTGATCGCACCTTTCCGGCCAGTGTCTATGAGATCGTCGCGCTGGGTCTATTGGGTGATAAACATTATCCCAAGCGGATCACCCGGAAAGACAAAGCCCTGATCAAACAGACCCTGAGTGAGATGGAAATAGACAATCTGAAACACAAACGGATCGGTGATCTATCCGGTGGACAGCAACAACGTGTTCTGTTAGCCCGGTCGTTGGTCTCCAGACCTGATATCTTGATACTGGATGAACCGACCAGTGCGCTTGACCCATCGATCCGTGACAACTATTATCAGCTGCTGGCGAGACTCAATCAACAAGGCATGACGGTACTGTTTGTGACCCATGACATTGCATCGATCGGTTCACTGGTCAATAAAGTGATGTATCTCGACCGGGAGCTGGTCTTTTTTGGTGACTATGAGGTATTTGCCCATTCCGATAAAATGACGGCTTATTTCGGCCGTGTCACCGATCACAGCGACTGTGAGGTGGATTGTGATTGAAATGTTGCAACATGATTTTATGGTCCGGGCATTTATCGTTGGCAGTCTGATCGGCATCAGTGCGGCACTTCTTGGTCCGTTCCTTGTTCTCCGGCGCTACGCCATGATCGGAGACGGCTTGGCCCATGTCAGTTTTGCCAGTGTTTCGATTGCGCTGATCCTGGGAACTCAGCCGGTCATCTTTTCGATACCGCTGGTGATCTTGGCAAGCTTTGGCATCCTGAAATTGACCGAGACAGCCAATGTCTATGCCGATGCGGCGATTGGTCTGATGGGGTCGTTTGCCGTTGCGCTTGGCGTGCTTCTGGCCAGTCTGGGCAAAGGATTTTCAGTCGATCTTTACAGCTATCTGTTTGGTTCGATTCTGGTGATAAAACAACAAGAGGTCTGGCTGACTGTCATTTTGACGATTGTGATGCTGGCTTTGATTGCAATGTTTTATCGCGACCTGTTCGCGCTGACATATGATGAAGAATATGCTCAAACACAAAAACTGCCAACGCGGCAGTTGAATTACTTTATTTCCGGTTTGACAGCAGTTACGATCGTCCTTGGTATTCGAGTGGTCGGGACCATGTTGATTTCTTCGATGATTATTTTCCCGGCGGTAACAGCCCTTCAACTGGCAAAGAGTTTTCGTATGACGTTTGTCTATTCCAGTCTGGTAGCTTTGATCAGTGTGATAACCGGGATCAGCTTAAGCTATATCTTCAACCTGCCGACAGGTGCCAGCATTGTTATGATTAATGCTGTCCTGTTTGTTTTGGCGTTTGTCACCCGGAAAATCAGGGCTTAGCTGTTCGACATTGCTTGCAGCGGCCGAATACTTCTAAGGTATGGGCAGAAACTTCAAAATCATGATCCCGGGCAATTTTGTCCAGTTCGGCCAACGGACAATAGTCGACCACTTCGGTCATGCCACAGTCAAGGCAGATCAAATGATGGTGGTGATTAGTCTGACAGATCAATTTGAACAAAGCGCTATCGCCTGTTTGAACTTTATGGAGCAGTCCACAGGCATCGAGCACTTCAAGGTTGCGGTAAATGGTCGATCGATCGATCGCCCTTTCGAGCGCTTCATACAATCCATCGACGCTGAGCAAACGGTCATGATTTTCTTGCATCATGTCAATGATCAGCTGTCGCTGTTTGGTTAATTTGTAGCCGTGTTGGCTTATTTGTTTTCGAATATTCATAGGTACCTTCTGTTGTCTTATCATATAGCCTCAGCCTGGATTGTGCAAGTCCAGCCATCTATCGCATAAAGGTGAAATTCTTTATGAATATGGTTTCGGTCAGAGAATATTCTGGTATGATATATCTATGTCTGAACAAGTAGATAAATCCCACGAACAACAACAATATATTAAAATGACGGCAACACCGATTCCGAAGCTTCTCTTACTGCTTTCACTGCCATCGATTGTCAGTATGATTATTACTTCAATCTACAATACGGCGGATGCCTATTTTGTTTCGCAATTAAGTACAGCCGCCTCAGGGGCGGTTGGCATTGTTTTGCCCATGATGGCCTTAACTCAGGGTATCGGCTTTACTTATGCCGTTGGAGCCGGCACCCAGACTGCTCAGCTTTTGGGTGCGAGAAAGGTCGATGAAGCCAACAAGTTTGGTAGTTCAGCCATGGCGATCGCGATGATCTCTGGTCTGTTGATCACGATCATCGGCCAGTGGCAACTCGACAATTTGCTGCGATTGTTCGGAGCGACCGACACCATTCTACCTTATGCCAAAGATTACGCCCGCTGGATCCTTTTCGGAGCACCGATCACGATCAGCCAGTTTGTCTTAAACCTGCAGTTGCGGTTCCAGGGAAAAAACAATCTGTCGATGATAGGTTTGATGGTCGGCGGCATTTTAAATATCATTCTTGACCCGATCTTTATCTTTGTCCTGGAACTCGGGATCAGAGGAGCCGCCCTGGCGACCATTGTAAGCCAAACAGTCAGTTGGATCATCTTGTATTGGATGGTCAAGAACAAATCGATCCTTGAATTATCACTCAAATCGATCAGCCGGGATGTTAAAATCTATGGCACCATCATCGGCACCGGGATCAGTTCGTTCCTCCGTCAAGGTTTGGCCTCAATATCTATTATTTTGTTAAATAATGCCGCCCGACCGTTTGGCGATGAGGTCATTGCTGCCATTGTGATCGTCGGCCGCATCAGCATGATCATGTTTTCTGTCATGCTGGGAATCGGTCAGGGGTTTCAACCGATCGCAGGGTATAACTATGGTGCCAAAAAATACGCCCGTGTCAAACAGGTCTGGCGTTTTACCTATGTCGCTATGACGGTATTGGTAGCAATTGTTGGGGCGGGAATATTCGTATTGGCCCCGCAGTTGGTGACTGCTTTTCGAAGTGATCCCTTGGTAGTAAAGACAGGCTCAACGATGCTTCGCTATATCAGCCTGTCACTGATCTCACAGCCTATGCTCATAAGCACGAATATGCTGCTTCAGACCACCGGTCATATCAAGGCTTCCAGTTTTCTGGCATCTACCCGACAGGGACTGTTTTTTATCCCACTGCTGTTAATACTACCTTCGATGCTGGGCGTTCCGGGAATCCAAATTTCACAACC
>JAAZLX010000189.1 GCA_012799095.1 Tissierellia bacterium | reverse complement strand
TAGATGATGTCGACATGCTCGATGAATCACCCCGGACAACAGCAGAATTTGAAACTCCGGCTGATGAAGTCAATTATAAAAGAGCACCGAGCGAACCGGACCAATCAGAGATCCCGCCGATCGAACAACCTCCGATCCATCACGATTCCTTTGTCCGGCACCAGGGGACGACAGATGAACTGCCGACGCAGGGTGAATCAGTTCCCGGTGATGATAATCCCAATCCATTAAGATAAGAGTTCAATTTTCTTCATGATTCAAGATGGACTTGCTAGAACAAATTTACGACATGGTGGCCTCTTAAACGGGGTCGCCTTTTTTGACGAGATAAATCATGCACTTAACTGTGATATTTGTAAGCAGTTTTATTTTTCTCTTCACATTCAACATGATCCAAAACGATTGTTCAAATAATCACAATACAGATATAAGATACACTGTTTTATAGATTATTCGTTTTAAATTCAATCATTAAATTCATATTTTAACAATTAGTGTTTTTCAATTGAAAATTTAGATATTATATAGTAATATTATAGTTAATAAAAAATAATCTGTTGCTCCACATGTGGTAGCTGGCAAAACTTGTTACATAAGCATGTTGAACCCAACAAACTCTCAGGTTTAGTTTGGGTTTTTTTCATTGGAGGAAAAATGAACATTTATGGAAAAAATTGTCATTATTTTAGCGCCAGTTCGAAATTACCCGAAGCTTTTCCCTCAGGCGAAGTGTATAAATTTGTCGATGTTGGAGTAATCATTGATGTTGAATCGATGGAAATCGTCGATGCAAGTGTTACTCTGGTCAGCCGGGCAGCAAAAGGGTTCCTGAGTTCGAAAATAATCGGTCAAAGACTCACCGAGGAAGGAGTGAATGAAATAGAAGAAGAGTTAAAGCGAACTTATCATGGAACGGCACTCAAGGCGGTCGTCGTTGCCCTTCGGCAGATACACGAGAAGGTAAAACTCTTTGTATCAGAATAGAGGTGTCTATGCGTAGAAAATTAAAGGTACATCACAAAATTTTTATTGGACTGTTTCTGGGAATTATCGTTGGCTACATACTTAACTTGATGGGCGGAATCAACAATCAACTCATAAATGATAGAATCTTACCGTTGTTTCAATTTTTTGGAGACCTGTTTTTTCGATTAATCAGAATGATTGTCGTACCGTTGGTTTTCTTTAGTATTATTGATGCAGTTGTCTCTCTGGGTGATCCCAAAAAATTGCGCGGCATTGGTATTAAAACAATTGTCTTTTTTTTAGCCGGTGGATTAATTGCCGTTTCGATCGGTTTGCTACTAGCTAATATTATTCAACCAGGTTCCGGGTTTACCATGCCAGGAGAAGTAACTCAAGTTGAAATGAGAGAACTCCCGGGGATGTATGCAACAATTCTGAATCTCATTCCATCTAATCCTTTTGAATCACTAGCATCTGGTGAAATGATGCAGGTAATCACTTTTTCCATTTTGATCGGGATTGCTTTACTCATGATTGGTCCAGCGAGTGATTCAGTTCGCAGAGCAGTTGCTACTTTGTCTCAGGCAATGTTCAAGATTATCGAGATAATCTTGAACTTTATCCCCTACGGAGTATTCGGCTTGATGGCAGTGGCAATCACACGCTTTGGATTGGCTATTTTCGGGCCAGTATTAAAATTCATCTTAGTCGACTATGCTGCAAGTCTGGTAATGATCTTGGTAGTATATAGTTTGGTATTAAAACTCATTGCTAAAGTCAGTGTTCGCCAATTCTGGCGTTACGCGTTTGAATCCTTTTTGATCGCATTCAGTACTTGTACTTCTGCCGCCGCTTTACCGGTGGCAATGAAAAACTCACGCCGTATGGGTATACCCAAGCAGGTGGGAAACTTTGTCCTGCCATTAGGTGCCACAGCTAACATGAATGGTACCTGTATCTACTTTGGGATCATCGTCGTTTTCGCCTCTCAATTATACGGTGTGCCGTTGTCCTTTGGACAACAAGTCATGTTGGCCATTACGGCTACACTACTTAGCGTTGGTGCTGCAGCTACACCACAGATCGGTTTAGTTATCAGTATTACTTTGCTTTCTTCTATGGGACTACCCTTGGAAGCAACTGCATTAGTAGCTGGTGTTTATCGAATTATCGACCAAATTCATACCGGAACAAATTCAGTTGGAGACTTAGTTTTTGCAACTGCCATCGCTGAAATGGAAGGTGTGCTAGACCACGATTTATTCGATAACTTTGAAAGTGCTCCCGATGAATTAGACGATGATAATCTACTTGCCTTAGAAGAAACCCTCGCAACCCGTGAATCTTGAAGGAGGAATGAATGAGTAAGAATCTAGCACCGAATAACAAAGTGTTTTACAGGAATCAGAACTGGCGTTATCCACGAATCGAACGGGGAGAAGGAATCTATCTTTATGGTGATGATGGCAAGAGATATCTTGATGCCTGTTCAGGCTCAGCCGTTGCTAATATCGGCCACGGAAACAAAGAAATTGCCGAAT
>JAAZLX010000188.1 GCA_012799095.1 Tissierellia bacterium | reverse complement strand
TTTAGTGACTACACCAAACTGAAAGCTTTTGAACTATATCCACACGGGCTTGTTGTTACCACACCGCAAGGAAAAGTGCTAAGCATCAATGTCAGCGCCAATGAAATTTTATCCAGGATCGACATCACCAATCAATCTGAATTGAAACAGATCCTGGAGTCCGGCTTGTATAAAAAGGCTGGAGATACCTATCGGATCAACCCTTATTCGATGCTTGATATGGCGAATCGGATCATCGTTTGGGAAATTATCAGACTGACCCCTTTTTACAATATTCAATCTGAGATCGATCAAAGTACAGCCGCAATCAAAAACGCCTGGGAAATTGTCCGGAATATTCTCAACCAGTTAAAAAAATCAGTTCAGGATGAAGAACGTGTTCGTTTTCAGCAACACCTGCATGATGTCATGGGGGAAGCCTTCTCGATTATGAGTTATTCCCTTCAATCAATGGAAGGCCGGGAAATTACAGATGAAGAACGTTTTCAACTGTTGCGTACGCTCGATCAACTTTATCTGGTTTTAGAGGATCGTTCCTCGGGCGGATCAGAACACTCCTTCCAGAACATGCAAAAATCATTTGACCGGATAGGCCTAAAACTGAACTTTCATGGCGATTATCCTACCAGTTATCCCTATCGCCATCTGACATATCAGATTTTACGAGAAGCGGCCAATAACTCCTTAAAGCATGGTAAGGCTGATCAGGTCAACTTGTTCATGGAACACGATGCTGAGTACTATCGTTTCACTATCACCAATAACGGTAGCCTGATCAACCCACCAAACGAACAAGGCATGGGGTTAAAAGGCATGCGCCGGTTGGTCAACAATTGGCAAGGTAAGATCGAAATCGATCCTGAGCAACATTATCGGATCGAAGTCAGCTTGCCGATTGATCCATCCGTTTAAGTCAATATCATGACAAAAAAAAGAGCCAATCGGCTCTTGAATAATACCACCGTGCACCAGCTCTGAACATGCCTCCCAGACGTTACCCCGGTAGTTCTCTCGGAACAAGCGACCCGATGGCACATGATGGGTCCTTCTTAGCGCTGCTTCCTTCCGGATCTGGCGCGGTTCGTAGGTCACCATTGCACCGGACTCATTCGTCATCGGCACTTGCCGGAGGCTGCTCCACAAGGACAAGGCCTCGACTGGCGTTCGACCCTGCTATAGCGGATTGCAGGTTACAGGGCACCGCTGTCTCCCCGTCTAGCACGGCATAACCTATTATACTCGGAAACGCCCTGTTTGACAAACGCTTTGTTTGTCTGACTTGAATCATGAGTTATATTGACAAACGAAACTAGACAGGTGTTGCAGTCAACTCCGGACCTTCATCATGCAGTTTGGCCTGCGCCATTTCGAAGTTGTTCAGCCAATCCTCAATTTCTTCTTCTTCTAGGATGACAGGCATCCGATCATGATAAGGAGCGATCGAAGAATTGGCTTGTTTTGTCAAAATGACAAACCGGTTTTCACCATTGAACATACGATACAATCCGGCCATAAATAGATCCTGCTTATCTGTTTCCTGAAAGAGAAGTTTTTGTTTTTTGCCATCAGTCGTCAGCTGATGCTGATTCCATTCGAAAAAACCATTAGAAGGAATCACACAACGACCTTCCATAAAGGCTTTACGAAACATCGGCTTTTCCTGAGCTGTTTCGGAACGGGCATTGATCACTGTCCCCTTGGGTGAGCGAAAATTGGGAAATCCCCAGGTGATGACCTCCGCTTTATGAGGTGAAGTGATCACTGGAACCTGATTGGTCGGAAAAATTTCTCCCTGTTTATACAACTCATCCGATATTTCTTTCAGCAACTTATCCCACTCGATGTGGCTGAGTTCTTCAAAATAATATCGTCCGCACATAGTATCTCCTAATCACCCTTAAGCATGATCCGCAGGATTTCGAGATCCGTTTCCGCCATTCCCTGCCGGGCCAGCTCGCCCACATTGATGATGGTGTTCTCGATTTCTTTCGAGACGATTCCTTCGCCACCGTGAAATTGTTGACCGTTTTTATACATATGATAACCCATTATGCCGGCATCAACTGCGGCTGATATTTTAGCAGCACAGGACGCTTTTGCTCCGTCACACACGATGCCGGAGGTTATGGCAACCGCATTGACAATGGTATGGGCGATCTCATCGAGCCCGCCACTTTGAAGGTGAGCGATCCCCGCCCCGCTGCCGCAACCGGCACACACAACGCCACAATAAGCTGACAGACGCCCGATACCTGTTTTCATATGGATCGTAATCAGGTTGGAGACTGCCAGCGCTCGCAAGAGCTGTTCCTGAGTGCTCCCGAGTTCTTTGGCATATTCGATTACCGGAACAGAAGCCGCGATTCCCTGGTTTCCGCTGCCGGAATTGATCACGACCGGCATCTGACAACCGTTCATACGGGCATCACTCCCGGCGGCCGCCATTGCCCGGGCTCTGGTTTGGATTTCATCGCCATAGACGCTTAACAATACTTTGCCGATATTTGCTCCGTAATCGCCTCGCATTCCTTCTTGTGAAATCGCACTATTGTATTCGATCTGACGTTCCAGGACCGGTCTGATTTCTTCGATGTCGACGCTATCAGCAAATTCTACGATACCGGCGACGCTCATGAAAGAACGATCGCTCAGTTGGTTGTTGAGTTGATCTGAGTCCCCGACTTCGACATTGTTGCCGTCTTGTTGTATTTCCACTACATTGGTGTGATGATCGACGATCCGTACCACCGAGGAATGATCGCTGTTTTCTAAGGTGATCTTGATATCAAAGATATAATCCGTTTTGGCGTGACGAACCACCACCGGTACCCGTTCCAAAAAAGGTGAAATCTTAGTAATCGCCTCAGGTGTTGCTTCAGCGATCACCCGCAGTTTTTTGGAAGCATCTCCGACCACAATACCGGCTGCAACCGATACTTCCAGGCCACGAAGGCCTCCCGTATTCGGTACTACGACACTCTTGACGTTTTTTATAATATTACCGCTGACATCGAGGTAAACCCTTTCCGGTTCCCCCCGAAGATAGGTCTTTGCCAACGCTGAAGCATAAGCCACTGCAATCGGCTCGGTGCAGCCCATAGCCGGCTGAAGCTCTTCTTCCAGCAGCTTGATATACTTTTGATTTATTTCTTCACTTAACATCGCCCCATCCTTCTTGCTTGATAATACAACTATACAATAAAAACGCCTTTTATTCACAAAACGATCAGTTATGAAATAGTATGATTGCTCGAACGACCTTAGGAATAAAGAAATTGGTTATTGATTATTCAAAAATTAAGAAGAAACCTTGAACTACCAAGGTTTCTTTTCTGTCCTTCTGATTTGGTTTTGTTAATAAAGATACGCCCCTTATCTTCAAGTCGGCTTAGAGATCAAGCGCTTTGTTCTCACCCATATCTGGTTCTTCTTCTGAGATAACGCCCTTGACAAACTGATATGCTGTGGCGACGGGATTTTCGCCCTTCCAGTATTCTGCACTTTCCATGACGATCTTCAACAATACGATATTGGCATCTTCCGGTTCAGTCTCAAAGAACACCTCATTCGCTTTGGTCCAAAATTGTTTTTTCATGCTGATGTCTTCAACGATTTCAGCCTTGCCGGAAATGGATAAATGGTCCTTTTCGGCAAACGAAACATTGACCCGGGGATCCTTCTGGATCTCACGAACCTTTTCCGAGTCTTTTCTAGTAAAGAACCACAGGAAATCATCAGACTCATTCTTATTACGAGCCATGGGATGCGATACCAGGGAACCCGATTCGTTGATGTTAGTTAACATCGCAATATCCTTGGATTGAAGGATGTCTAAAAACTGCTCTCTTTTGGTCATGGTACTCCTTTCTTGGATCGATTATCGTCCGATAGTCACTTATTCAATACCCTGAAATGAATTTATGTAAGAGTTCCAATTAGTCTTAAATCGGTTGATTATTGATCTAAAAAGCACACGCCATCTTCTAAAGCAAAAAAACCTTGAATTATCAAGGTTTTTTACATGTGGAGGAGGGAACGGGACTTGAACCCGCGAGACTGTTAAGTCCTACACGCTTTCCAGGCGTGCTCCTTAGCCACTCGGTCATCCCTCCTTATCGCTTTTGACGAAAAAATTGTTTCATTAATTGGGAGGCTTCATTTGCCAGTACCCCCTCTTCCACCTCAAATTGGTGGTTGAGTCGATCATCCTGACCAATCTGGTACAGGCTGTGGGCTGCGCCGAATTTTTCATCCCGCGCCCCGTAGACCAATCGCCTGATACGGGCATGTGACAGTGCTCCCATGCACATGATACAGGGCTCAATAGTAGCATAAACCGTAATGTCTGTCAACCTCCACCGGCCCAGCTTCTGAGCACATTCCTGAAGTAAAAGAAGCTCAGCATGATGGGTCGCATCTTGATTGGTTTCCTTGAGATTATGGGCTGTGGCAATCAATTCATCATCCATAACTGCGACTGCACCGATCGGCACTTCATCGTTGTCGAAGGCTTTGCGGGCTTCCTCAAGAGCTAGTGACATCCAGTACTCATCCCGTGTCATGCGATGATCCTTATCGCCCGGGGAATGACTTCTATCTTCAGTGGCGTGGTTGACTTCAACTCGCCCTCACAGTGATAAGACATCGGCTCATCGGTGTACATTTCTATCTTTTTGGCCGGTATGATCATGACATTCTTGTGACCGACGTGTGACCCTGAGAAAATCTTGGCAAACAAGCTAATGAGTTGTAACCGGCCGGTCCGCTTCAATATGATCAGCTCCAACAGACCATCATCCAGCTTGGAATCAGGAGAAATCTTCATTCCTCCGCCAAAATGGGATCCGTTGCAGACTACTGCAATCATAAACTCTTGACTAAATTCAATATCATCAACTATAAAAAACCCGTGAGTCGGTTTAAACACCATGATTTCAATCGCTGCGGCTAGCTTATAGCCGGCCCGTTTAATTTTGTATTTTCTCATTTTCTGAGATATTTTCAATGTCTCAGCATCAAGACCGATCCCGGCATTGTTAATGAATATATATTCATTAACTTTCCCGATGTCGATCATT
>JAAZLX010000187.1 GCA_012799095.1 Tissierellia bacterium | reverse complement strand
TCGAGTCTAGTGAAACATAATCTTGTGTAAAGGTTTAAAACATCAAGGCCCGGACAACACCAAATAAGGCGGCTGCTCCGATAAGCCATGTCGGGTTGATCTTGGTGCGAAGAAACACCACCAAGCTAATCGCTGTGACTGCGATAGAGTAGATATTATCGAGATGGATCCTGGCTAAGGTAAAAGTAACCGCTGCCATCAGACCCAATGACGATGCGTTGACCCCATCAAGAAAAATCGACAGGAGTTTGTTATCCCGCAGCCGGTGCATGTGGGGTATCAACAGGCTGATAAAAGCAAAGCTGGCGATAAAGATACCAACCGTTGCCACGATCGAACCGGGGATGCCATGCATCAAATAGCCGACAAAGGTCGATGCGGTAAACAGCGGGCCCGGTGTGAATTGACCGACAGCGACGGCATCGATCAATTGTTTTGAGTTGATCAGGCCGGTTTCAACGAATGTCGATTGGATAAAGGCCAATAAAACATAACCTGTACCGTAGAGAAATGTCCCGATCTTTAAAAAACCGAAAAAGATGATTGACAGGGAGACCGGTTCAACGGCCATGGTCCGACTGGTTTTCCGGTACAGCCACATGATCAGTGCTCCGGCAACAAGGATCGGTAGTTCGCTGACGCCAAATAAGGAAGCCGCAGCCGCTCCGATTCCAATGACAATGCTCATGGGAGAGGTGATAAAGTTTTTCGAAAAGCGAAACAGGGCGGACACGATGACTGCCAGGATGACAGGCATCAACGCATTGAAGATACCTTCCATCCAACTGACATCACCAAAATAGACATATACCATTGCTAAAGACAGGGTGATCAAAAAAGCCGGGAAGATGAAGCCTGCTGCGGCCAGGACTAAGCCCAGGTAGCCCCCCTTGATATAACCGACGGCTATCGCCAATTCGGTCGAGTTGGGTCCGGGGATCAGGTTGGTGAAGCCGATCAGGTCAAGAAATTGTTGTCGGGTGACCCATTTTCTTTTTTCGATAAATTCCGTTTCCATTAATCCAATGTGTGCCGCCGGTCCACCGAAGGCGGTCCAACCGAGTTTAAAAAAAGCTAAGAATATTTCTTTCATGTTTCTCCTGTGCGGTATAATAAGCCTATGAAAGAGCGAATAAATACGTATACCGTAGTTGATGTCGAGACGGCCAATCGGGCGAATGATACCATTTGTTCGATCGGACTGGTTAGGGTAGTCGATGGTCATATTGCTGATGAGTTTTATTCTCTGGTTAATCCGGAGGATCATTTTGACATGAGCAATATCGCTATTCATGGTATTACCCCAAATTTAGTTGCTGATGCTCCAACATTCGGAGAACTTTACCCAGTCTTAAAGAACTATCTCGAACGGACAGTTGTAGTGGCTCATAATGCGATGTTTGATCTAAGTGTTCTGAGGAAGAATATGCTCCGTTATGGTATCTATGCCCACGAGTATTGCTATGTCTGTACTGTGGTCATGGGCAGACGGGCTTTTCCCCATCTGAAGCGCCACAACCTGGCTGCACTCAGCCATTATTTGGATATTGATCTACTCAACCATCATCACGCCCTGGATGATGCCAAAGCAGCCCAGGAGATCTTTGAATCGATCCAGCGAAAAGTATCGATCGGTCCGAAACAACTCAAAACGTATCACTTAAAAGAAGAACAGGTGATATCATTATCACCTGAGCACCTGGAAATGATCCTTGAGGGTCTGGCAGAGGTTATGCAGCAAAACGATCTGCTCAGTGCTCTGAACATGTGGTACGAAGACAATCAGATTTTTCAGGATGCCTATCCGATCTCTAACTTCCTCAATTTGACTGATGCAGTTCTGGCTGATGGTGTGATCACAGAAAGTGAAAAGCAGATCCTGCAACACTGGTACCATGACATGAAAGCTTATCTGAAGCGGCTAAAGCGTGACAATGTCAGCCTAAAAGCTCTGAAATAAATAATTTGTTATCTGTCGTTTTATCGGGTAAATATCGGTAGACGAGAAAGGATACAATATGGGATTATTTTCGTGGATTATTGTTGGAGCCATTGCAGGCTATCTAGCTAATCTATATATGAAGACCGGTCAGAAAGATCTGATCATGCAGGTGCTCCAGGGCATGGCGGGAGCTGCCATTGGTGGATTCATTGCCGGATTTATCGGCCTGGGCACATCGAGTGGCATTACTTTGGGCAATATCATCTTTGCAACCCTGGGTTCAGTCATACTGATCTGGGCATTGAGAAAGTTTGGCCGGAGAAGGTAACACTTCAGGTCAATTTCAATGACGAACAAACGCCTTTATAAAATAGAGGTGTTTTTTTGTTTGTTATTATTTGGTAATTTATATTAGAATTGCACTAGATAGCATAAAATATCTTGTGTAAAGTGAATCAGCTGTCCTTATAGCAAAGAGGACGCCAACCTTGTTACAATGTTTAGTGACAAAACAAAACAAATACAAGGAGAAGGTGTCCTCTCATGAGTCATT
>JAAZLX010000186.1 GCA_012799095.1 Tissierellia bacterium | reverse complement strand
TCTTCAATACCGGTGTTTTCTTTGACCGAGACCATGCGGACTAAAGGGATCCAATCCTTATCCGGTTGAAACGTCAGCATGTTCTGGATGTCGATCTTGGCTCTGTCGGCTCCCGGCAGATCCGCTTTATTGATAGCAAATACATCACCTATCTCCATGATGCCGGCTTTCATGCTCTGAATATCATCGCCTAATCCCGGCACCATGACCATCAAAACCGTGTCAGCTGTTTGAACGATTTCAACTTCACTTTGACCGACACCGACTGTTTCAATAAAGATCACATCGGCTCCGGCCCCATCGAGTATTTGCTTGACCAGATGCGTCGATGAGGCAAGTCCACCCAAGTGACCACGTGTACCCATGCTGCGAATGAACACATTCGGGTTGGTCGTCAAATCGTTCATGCGGATCCTGTCACCTAAAATCGAGCCACCACTAAATGGACTGGTCGGATCGATTGCAATGATACCAACTTTTTTTCCCTGGTCGACATAATGCTTGGCCAGCTTGTCTGTCAATGAACTTTTACCGGCACCGGGAGGCCCGGTGACGCCGATGACATGAGCATTACCCGTTTTATAAAATAACGTTTTCAGCGTATCTTCATATCCGGGTCTTCCATCTTCAACGGCACTGATCAGGCGGGCAATCTTACGGGGTTCATTCCAATTCATTTTCGTACATTTTCCTGAATGCACTCGACAATCTTTGAAGTCGGTGTTCCGGGGGTGAAGACTGCGAAAATGCCTTGCTCTAGCAGATAGGGAATGTCTTCATCAGGAATGACTCCACCACCGAGACACATGATATCTTCAGCTCCCTGGTCTTTGAGAAGTGAAACGACCTTGGGCAGAAGTGTATTATGTGCTCCTGAGAGTATGCTGATGGCAACACAGTCGACGTCTTCCTGAATCGCCGCGGCTACGATCTGTTCCGGGGTTTGGCGCAGTCCGGTGTATATGACTTCCATCCCGGCATCGCGCAAGGCACGTGCAATCACCTTGGCTCCGCGGTCATGACCATCCAGGCCGGGTTTGGCTACTAAAACACGAATCATCTGTTCCATTTTTTCTCCTTATACTATCACAGCCTGTTGGTATTCACCAAAGACTGACCGCATGACATCGGCGATCTCACCGAGGGTAGCATACGTCTTGACTGCATCGACCAGGTAAGGCATGACATTGTCATCACCCTCACAGGCAGTTTTCAGCTTGTCCAGAGCTTGTTGGACGGCTTCATTATCGCGTTCCTGACGTAAGGTCTGCAGTTTCTTGGTCTGATTTTCACCGACGATCGGATCTACCCGCAATAGTCCGACAGGTGAGCCTTCTTCTACTTGATATTTATTGACACCTACAACAATTGAATCATTTGTTTCAACTGAACGCTGATACTCGTAGGCGGCATCCATAATTTCACGTTGGATATATCCTTTGTCGATTGCAGCAACGGTTCCGCCCATATCGTCGATCCGGCGAATGTATTCCATGGCTTCCTGTTCGATTTTATCGGTCAGGGCTTCAATATAGTAGCTGCCGGCCAGCGGGTCAACTGTATTGGTGACACCGGACTCATAAGCGACGATTTGTTGTGTCCGCAGTGCTGTTCGGACCGATTCCTCGCTCGGGAGTGCCAACGCTTCATCTTTGGAGTTGGTGTGTAACGATTGTGTCCCACCGAGCACGGCGGCCAGCGTTTGAATCGTTACTCGGACAATATTGTTTTCTGTCTGCTGGGCTGTCAGGGTAGACCCGGCTGTCTGGGTATGGAATTTCATCTGCATCGATTTCTCTTGCTGAGCACCAAACCGTTCTTTCATCAAACGAGCCCAAAGTCTTCTGGCTGCTCTATACTTGGCAATTTCTTCCAACAGATCATTGTGAGCATTAAAGAAGAAACTCAACCGCGGACCAAAATCATCGACCTTTAATCCTGCATCCAAAGCCGCTTGTACATAGGCGATGCCATCAGCCAATGTAAATCCGACTTCCTGAGATGCCGTTGAGCCGGCTTCACGGATATGATAGCCGGAAATGCTGATGGTGTTCCATTGCGGGACATTATCAGCACAATATGCAAATATGTCCGTGATCAGACGCATCGAGGGTTCGGTCGGGAAAATGTAGGTCCCGCGGGCAATGTATTCTTTCAGAATGTCATTCTGAATGGTGCCACGTAATTTTTCGGCTGAGACACCTTGTTTTTCAGCTACAGCAATGTACATTGCCAGCAAGATGCTGGCCGGGGCATTGATGGTCATCGAGGTTGAAACCTTATCAAGCGGAATGCCATCAAATAGAATTTCCATGTCTGCCAGGGAATCAATTGCCACCCCGACTTTGCCGACTTCTCCTTGACTCAATGCATGGTCGGAGTCATATCCGATCTGGGTCGGTAAGTCAAACGCCACGCTCAATCCGCTCGACCCCTGATCTACCAGGTATTTATAGCGTTTGTTCGATTCTTCAGCAGTGGCAAATCCGGCATACATCCGCATCGTCCATAGACGGCCACGGTACATATTCGGTTGCACCCCGCGAGTAAAGGGATACGATCCGGGAAAGCCGATATCTTCTAAATAATCTTGATCGGCAATATCCTGGGGAGTATAAAGTCGGTTGACTTCAGAATTAGATCCGGTAACAAAAGTCTCACGGAGCTCGGGAAAACGAGCGATCGTTTTTTCGACTTTTGCTTCATATTTTTTTGCATTTTCTTTCATTTGATCTAACTTTGATTGATCAAACATGGAGCCTCCTTTGACGGACAAATCAATGGTACGTAATCATAATTATTCTAACATATATACAAATGGTTTGAACCGCAAGTTTGTGATAGTAAACTTGCATATATTATAGTGAAATGTTGTTTTATCAGATTTTTTGCAGGGTTCTTTTCCGCTCACTTCTCGCTTTTGACGAACTAATTCATTGAGTTTTCCTGGAGAAAATCTCTATTAAAAAAGGCAAAGACTTGAACAATAATCTCAACGTTGGCAACTCTCTACCTTATCTAATAAACACATCATTCATTTTTACTTCTCATATGCCTTTTTTCATAGCCCATCACCAGCATTAAAAGATTGAATGCCAATCCGATAAATAAAGGATCGAACGACAGCGTCCAAAAAAGTTTTGCGATGACAATGATGACCGGACTAATGATGATTCCGAGGTTCACAAAGAAGGGTTTGATCCCACCCGGCAAAAATAAGGCTGCCAATAGAGGAAATAGCACCACAGATCCCCTAAGTGCCAGTGACAGACTGCTCCATTCTAAAATTACTCCTCCGAGTGCACCGAAACTGAACAAGCCGGAAACGATCAATATGAGAAAAAGAATCAGCCGGGACTGCATTAAACTTGGTGTTTTTTTCATCAAACTATAACTGATCACACTGCTTCCGCCTAGAGCCAATCCCGCCCCGGTGCCAAGGGTTGAAATGAGGAGTGTTGCTAAAGACACACCGGCCAGAACAGGATGGAGATTGTTCATTAAAAAGACGGGAAACACCTGTACAGGAAGCATATCCGGTACCATGGCTTTCATTTTCAGTCCCACCAGCATACTGGCTACCCCGATGGGCGGAATCAATAATGCGGTATAGTAGGCACCCCGCATGGCTGTTTTATCATCTTTAGCGATCAAGAATGCCTGAGCATACGTCTGGGTTGATACCACACCAAC
>JAAZLX010000185.1 GCA_012799095.1 Tissierellia bacterium | reverse complement strand
CCGGCAACAATGGTGTGGCCTATAACAACCTGAATGATGAAGACGACTATAGTAAGGGCCTGCTTAATTCATTTAGGCAAGCTGCCAGCATCTTCGGGTAAGCAATGGATTTAGTTAAGCGAGTCCAAAGGGAGCTTACCAGCTATAACGGCCATGTGGCCTTTTATGTCAGGGATTTTGCCGGCAACACGGTGTCTTTGCATGAGGACGAGCCGTTTGAGACCGCCAGTACGATCAAGAGCTTTATCCTGCTCGATCTGTATGAACAGGCCGAAAATGGCACCAGGAGCCTGGATCAGCCGTTGGTCTATGAAGAACGATTTTTAGTCGACGGCTCAGGTGTATTGCATAATATGCAGCCCGGCTTCAGTTTGAGTGCCCGCAATGTTGCGGTGCTGATGATCATCATCAGTGATAATACCGCCACCAATATGCTGATCGATTATCTCGGTCTGGAGCACATCAATCAGACCATCCAAAAATACGGTTTCTCCAACACCGTATTGCATAACCCGATCGATTGGGAACTTTACTCAGACCTGGGCACGAGCACCGTCAAGGATTACGGCGAGTATTTTTACAAGTTATATCAGGGCGAACTGGTGTCGGAACAGGCTTGCCGGGACATGATCTCCATCTTCAAGGATCAGCACTATAACAGTATGATCGTGGGCGAATTCCCGCAGTTCTATCTGTCGGGCGATGATAGTCTTGCCCCGGAAGAAGAAATGATCACCGTAGCCTCCAAAAGCGGCAGCATGAATGCCTGCCGGACCGACGGCGGCATCGTCTTCACTCCGGTCGGAGATTATGTTTTAGCGATTTTTCACAAAAATTTCTATGACAATTTGTACCACCCAAAACATGAGGCGACGCAGTACGGGGCAAAAGTCTCACGCCTTATATTAGAAAGGTTTCTCGCATTGGATGGCAAATTAAACAATAGCAATTAAATTCTATTGAACGTTTAAATTATTACCAAACTGTCATGCACTGTAGAATACGGATTAAATATGTAATATAATGTAACTTGTAGAACGCAATCGGTGCGCTCACAAAACATATTAGGGAGGCAGTATATGAAGAAACTTGCTTGGATGTTGATCCTGGTCATGTTGATCTCACTAGCTACATCGTGTCAACCGTCATCCACCCCCACCGCGGAAGACCCGGCACCGGTCGAAACACCGGACGAAGGTGATGAGGAAGAACCTGTAGCCGAAGAAACCAATGCACTGGGCGACAGCGAAGCCATGGTTTACAGTTCTCTGTACAGCGGTGAAATCTCCTCGATGAATTATCTCATCGAAGGTGCCACCAATGAACAGACCGTGGGAGCCAACGTCATCGATACTCTGGTTGAATACAATCAGTACGGTGAACTGATCCCGGGTCTGGCAGAAAGCTGGGAAGTATCCGATGATGGTTTGACCTGGACGTTCCATCTGCGCGAAGGCGCCAAATGGTTCAATCACTTGGGAGAACCCGTTGCCGACGTCACCGCACATGACTTTGTGTCCGCAGCCAAATACGTCTGCGATCCGCAAAACCAATCAGGCACAGACTATATGATTCTCGACCTGATCCAAGGCGCATCTGATTATTACACCACTGTTTCCGAATATTACGGAACACTTGGTGATACGGATGAGAAGGTGGCCGAAGAATCCGGCGCTGACTTTAGCACTGTTGGAATCAAGGCAGTCGACGACTACACACTTGAATATACAACCGTCGATAATTATCCCTTCTTCCCCACTTGCCTTACATACGTATGCTATATGCCTGCGTACGGTCCGCTGTTGGATGAACTGAAGCTGGACTTTGGAACAGCCAATGACCGCATGTACTACAACGGCGCTTATATCGTAACCGAATATGAGCCCCAAGTACGCCGCGTTTATGAGAAGAACTTTGCAAACTGGGACGCCGATAATGTACATATTACTAAAATCGAGTTGATCTATAATGCAGAAGCTCTGACTCTGGCTCCGACGATGGTCCTGCGCGGTGAGATCGACTATGCTGCGATCAGCAATGACATCGTTGATGAGTGGCTGACAAGTAATCCCGAGTTTGTCTCCAAGGGACGAGCTGTTCCTGACTATTCATACTTCTACGGATTCAACTTCCGGGCTGCATCGGGAGATGCCGAGCGTCTGGAAACTTGGGAACAGAACAACTGGGAGCCGGAAAACTGGGACAAAGCTGTTCAAAATACCAACTTCCGCCGGGCTGTCATGGCCGCATTTGATCGAAACTATTCGATGTACGCTTTAGAACCTGATGAACAAGCCAGAATCGATGTCACACAACGCACCATCACACCACGTACCTTCACTAACGTTGATGGTACCGACTATTCGATGCTACCGGAATTTGACAATGTCGATCAGTATTTCTTCAATCCTGAAGAAGCGCTGAAGTACAAAGAAGCCGCCATCGAAGAGCTTGAAGCCGCCGGTGTTAGCTTGCCGGTCAAGATGGTTCTGAGTTACCGTTCCGACATGGCCAACTGGGAACAGGAATGTGTTCTGATCAAGCAGCAACTGGAAGAAGTTCTCGGAACTGATTTCCTAGTCTGCGAACTGTACGGCGGACCGGCCGACGGATTCCTCCGTCAGGTACGTCGTAACGGTATGTATGGCTTTATGCGACTCAACTGGGGCGCGGATTACGAAGATCCTTCCACATGGGCTCAGCCTTTCGCCATTGACGACACAGTCCGTGATACCGACAATCTCCGCGAAGCCAACTCCTATAATGACATGGACTACCTGCTGTTCGAAGACGGTGATAGTGAGATGAAAGATCTGCTCACCACCTACTACGCCAAGGTCGACGAAGCGAAAGCTATCGCTGATACGCTGCCGCGTTACACTGCCTTTGCTGAAGCAGAAGCCATGCTGATCGAAAACGCCGTGTTCATTCCCTACTATATCGACCCGGCCTCCTATCAGGCCACACGTCTGAATATTTTTGAAAGTCAGTATGCCCCCTGCGGTGTCTCAAACCTCCGCTACAAGGGTCAAAAAGTTTATGACGATTATGTAGATATGGAAACATACACCGAACGATTCGAAGAATGGCTCGACAAGATGGGTGTCCAATAAAAAAGCCGGACTAAAATCCTCAGGGCTCTTGACAATCAAGAGCCCTGACTTTTCTAAAAGATGAAGAGGTATTACTGCTTATGCTTACATATATCACTAAGCGCCTGCTTCGCTCCCTGCTCACTCTGGCTATTATTCTGACAATTGTATTTATTTTATTAAGGCAAATGCCAATTGAGGGTTATTTTGCTAATTACGATAAACTTAGCAAAGTTCAGATCGATAGCGGATTGAGTCAGATGGGGTTGGATCAGCCTATGCCTGTACAATTGTTTCGCATGTTCAGAGACTTGTTTAAAGGAGACTTGGGTACTTCCCGTATCTATCGGAACAATGTCCCGATAACAGAGATCCTAGCACCTAAAATTCCGATTTCCTTGAAACTGGGAGGCTTGGCCCTGCTGGTTTCTTTAACTGTCGGGATCCCCATGGGGACGATGATGGCTCGTCATAAAGGAAAATTTTTCGATCACTTTGGAACAGCCTTCGTTGTCTTTATCCAGGCTGTGCCGGCAGCGGTCTATTTTTTGTTCCTGCAGCTCTACGGCACCGAATTGCTTGGTATCAGAATGCTATTCGACCCCAATGACTGGAAGATGTGGGTCCTCCCCGTCTTTTCTATGTCACTGGGTAATATTGCCTATTATGCGATGTGGCTGCGCCGCTACATGGTAGACGAGTCAACCAAGGATTATGTTCAACTGGCGCGGATCAAAGGGCTTTCGGAAAACAAGATCATGACCAGTCATATCTTCCGAAATGCATTTGTCCCGATGATCCAGTATCTGCCGACATCGTTTCTAAATACCGTCATCGGCTCGATCTATATCGAATCCCTCTACAGTATCCCCGGGATGGGCGGACTACTGGTCGACGTCATCAAGCGCCAGGACAATGCCATGGTCCAGGCAGTCGTCCTGCTGTTTGCCACCGTCGGGATCATTGGCCTGATCCTGGGTGATGTAGCAATGGTTTTCCTCGACCCGAGGATCACCTTGGGCAGTAAGAAAGGGGGACGCTGATGGCTCGCTTTAAACATCCTGCTATCGAGAGAATGGAAGAAGATATCACCAAGCAGATGGCTCATGAGATGAGTGATGTCGAGATGTTCGACTTTGAGGAATTTGATGAATCCCTGGTTGAAAAGACCGGGTACAGTAATTATTCCTACTGGCGCTCGACATTCCAGGCCTTTGCCCGGAAAAAATCGGCTATGTTCTTTCTCAGCCTGGTTGTCCTGCTCGTCTTGTTTACCTTTATCCAGCCACTGCTTCCGGGACAGATCGATTATTTTGTCGTCAATAATGACCCGGCGAGCGGTCTGCCCTATCGCAACCTGCCCCCGGGCACATCGGTCGAGTTGATGAATGGCACCCAGCACACCTTTATTCTGGGAACCAACTCCATCGGTCAGGACCTATGGTCCAATATCTGGGCCGGGACACGGACATCCCTCTTTATCGGTGTCACCGTGGCCGTCATCGAAGCAGTTGTCGGAATCATCGTCGGCATCCTGTGGGGTTATGTCAGAAAACTGGATTTCTTCTTTACCGAACTTTATAATGTGTTGGATAATATACCGGTCACGATCGTACTGATTTTGGTGGCCTATATCCTGCCGGCCGGCGTCGGCACCCTGATCCTGGCGATGAGCTTGACCGGCTGGATCGGGATGGCCCGTTTCATCCGAAACTTTATCATCATCATCCGCGACCGGGAGTACAATCTGGCCTCGCGTTGCCTGGGAACCAAGACACCGAAGATCATCCTTAAAAACCTGCTTCCCTTCCTGATATCTATTATTATGTTGCGGATGGCACTCGCGATCCCGGCCAACATCGGTTATGAAGTCTTCATCACCTATATCGGTCTGGGTCTGCCGGCCACCATTGCCAGCCTGGGCAACCTGATCAACGTCGCCCGTACCATGATGCTATCACCCGCACTTCGCTACCAGCTGATCTATCCGACCATCATTCTCTCACTCGTGACCATTTCATTCTACGTGTCAGGGAATGCCTTCTCGGATGCAGCCGACCCGAGGCAACATGTCTAGGAGGGAGAATATGCAAAATAAAATTCTCAGCGTGAAAGATTTGAATGTCAAATTCAATCTACGAGGCAGAACGCTTCACGCCATCCGAAACCTGTCAGTCGATGTATATCGGGGCGAAACGCTGGCCATCGTCGGAGAATCCGGCAGCGGCAAAACGGTGCTCAATAAAAACTTTATCGGCCTGCTCGATCCCAACGGCTTTATTGACGGTGGGGAGATCCTCTATTATGGTAATGGAGACCCGGTCGATCTGGCGAAATACAAAGGCGAAAAGGACTGGCTTGGTTTTCGAGGCAATGAGATCAGTATGATCCTGCAAGACCCGATGACAAGTCTCAACCCGCTCAAATCGATCGGAGCTCAAATCGGTGAATCCGTCCGCATCCACCAGAATCTGTCCGGTGAAAAGCTGAAACAGGCCGTATATGATCTGTTGGAGGAAGTCGGGATCGAAGAGCCCGAAAGACGAGCCCGTCAGTATCCACATGAATTCAGTGGCGGCATGAGGCAACGCGTTGTTATCGCGATCGCCATTGCCTGTCGGCCGAAGATCCTGATCTGTGATGAGCCGACGACTGCGCTCGATGTTACGATCCAGGCCCAGATCCTCAATCTATTAAAGGATCTCAAAGTTAAATTCAATCTGACAGTCATCTTCATTACCCATGATTTGGGTGTAGTGGCCAATGTGGCCGATCGGGTGGCCGTTATGTATGCCGGGGATATCGTGGAGATCGGAACGGCGGAAGAAGTCTTTTATGACCCGAGGCACCCTTATACCTGGGCGCTGTTGGGCTCTCTGCCCCAACTGGGGATCAAGGGAGAATCACTCTACGCTATCAAAGGAACCCCCCCCAACCTGTTTATGCCGGTGGTGGGTGATGCCTTTGCCCCGAGAAATCCTCGGGCGCTGAAGATCGATTTTATGGAGGAGCCACCCTATTTTGAAATTTCGCCAACACACAAGGCGAAATCCTGGCTACTGGATCCGAGAGCTCCCAAGGTAGAGCCGCCGGAATATATTAAAAACATCCGTAAAGTGGGAGGTGAAGTCGATGGCCGATAGAGAAGTGATCCTTAGTGTCCGCAACCTCGACGTAAACTTCGGCTCCAAGCGTAAGCCTTTCCGGGCGGTCAAGAATGTCAGTTTTGATATATACAAGGGAGAGACCTTCGGTCTGGTTGGTGAATCCGGCAGCGGCAAGACCACGATCGGTCGGGCGATCCTGAGGATCCATCCCGTCAGCGGAGGTGAGATCCATTACAAAGGTCAACGCATCAGTGGAAAGATCTCACGGGAGATGGACCGCAAGGTCGTTTCAGAGATCCAGATGATCTTCCAGGACCCGATGAGCAGTCTGAACGAACGGGCCAAGGTCAATTACATCGTCGCCGAGGGTACGTACAATACCAAAAAGAATATCACGAGTGCTCAGCGGGATCAGTTGGTCGATCAGGCCCTGTTGGATGTCGGACTCCTACCGGAGTTTGCCAGTCGCTTCCCTCACGAGTTCTCAGGTGGTCAGAGACAGCGGATCGGCGTTGCCCGGTCACTTATCATGGAGCCCGAGTTTATCGTGGCAGATGAACCTATCAGCGCGCTGGACGTGTCGATCCGGGCGCAGGTACTGAACCTCCTGAGCAAATTACAAAAAGAACGCGGGCTGACTTACCTCTTCATCGCCCACGATCTTTCGGTCATGCGCTTTATCTCAGACCGGATCGCCGTCATCAGCCGGGGACAATTGGTAGAACTGGCAGACAGTGAGGAGCTGTTCCGGGCACCCCTGCACCCCTACACCAAGGCGTTGCTGTCGGTCGTGCCTCAGCCTAATCCCGAGCTCGAGCGAAACAAAAAGATCCTGATTTATGACCCGGCGATGCATGACTATGAGACCGATCCGCCTGAGTGGCAAGAGGTCGTACCGGGACATTTCGTCCTGGCAAATGAAAAAGAACTGGAACAGTACCGGAAAGAAGCTACCCGCTAAACCTGCTGCACCAGTCATGTATCAAATCAAATCGACCGAAATGAACTGCACCCCAATCGCTGGGCACTATGAAACGTGTCCATTGAAAGGGGTGTTAATTCTTGTCAATATATGGATCTACTGTTGTGTGTCGCCGAACAGCAGCCGCACCTTGAAAGCTGTGGCATGATTTTGCGGAATGATTGCAAAAAGAGCGCGAATGAAGATATGCTGTTTGGGTCAGATAAATCGAAAACAATTCTG
>JAAZLX010000184.1 GCA_012799095.1 Tissierellia bacterium | reverse complement strand
TTTGATGTTATCCATAAGATCGGTATGCCGGAAGCCCGGATCGTCCTGGCGGAGGTTTGCATTTATTTAGCTCTGGCAGAAAAATCGAATACTGCTTATGAAGCGATCGGAGCAGCTTACCGGACACTGGAACAAAAAGGTCAGGCTCAGGTCCCGCCTCATCTGAGAGATGGCACCAACAAAGATCTGAGAGGGTTAAAACAGCCCTACAAATATCCACATGCCTTTCCCGGGGCATTTGTATCACAACAATACCTGCCGGATGCATATCGTGATATCGAATTTTATAAACCTAACCACCGTGGGGTAGAAGACACCCTAGTCCGTCAATGGATGAAACGTCGTCAACAAGATGAAGATGACACTGAATAATACAGTTTTTTCCTATGGCATCTGATAAAACAACACACCGTCAAAAGAACGATTTGTAACATCCTAAAAACTGTGGTATTATAGTTAGCACAGGAAGGAGGGATCATGAAACGTTCATTTTTAATGGTCCTGATCATTGCCGGATTGTTTTTTCAGTCCTGTACAGTCGAAAACATATATAGCGTTTTGAATGACCGATGGGGATTACAATTACCGAAAGCCGTCACTATAATTGATGATGCGACTAATTCGGACACATACCAGACTAGTTCAACTAAAAACTCTGATTATATATTTGTCTATCAAGAAGAAGATAGTGCCACGTTAGATAAGCTGACCATCTGGAATAACCCAACAAATCGTGAAATCAATCAACTGATCCAATTAATTCATCCTTACTTTTTTACCGATGAAACAAAACCGTTGACACCGGCTCAAAGGCTGGAACAACTGGAAGAAAAACTGGGTATGGTCATTGATGAGAATTTGAAGTATTATTCCAAACGGGACAGCCAATCGCCCACAGGAGGAAGAATTATCCTTCTTTATAATGATGGACTCAGTCAGATCCATGCCTTTCACCTGGTCGAGTAACGTCAAATCGAGATATGATCAGGTGTCATAAGGATACATATCGTATTCAAGTCATTCCAAAAGCACGTCGCCTGCCGGCAACGTGCTTTTTTCGTTTCCTGTTAGAATGATTGAGCAGTTTGTCGCTGATAGGATTTGAGTTGCATCTGATAGATTTCTTCCCGGAACATTTCAACCGGACCATCGACCACAATATCACGGATAATATCTTGAACCGGCAGCGGTTTGACCCTGGAGGGGGGAGCACCGAAACCTTTCCGCCATTCGGTCAGTTGTTGCGTCGAGCTTGCCATCACGATCCGGCCCAAACCAACCATTCCGTGGGCACCCGAACACATCGGACAGTGTTCTCCGGAGGTATAAACTGTCGCCTTGGCCCGGTCCTGGGGTGTCATATTTTGGGCTGCCCATCGGGCAATATTGAATTCCGGGTGCTGTGTGTGATCACCGCCCGAGATGTGATTGTGATCTTCAAACAGGACTTCCCCCCGATGTGATACCAATACGGAACCAAACGGCTCATCTCCGTTTTCCAGCGCCTTTTGTGCCAAATCGACCGCTCGACGAAGAAATTCGATATCGCTTGATGTGATTGCCATTATTGCCTCCTATTGGGTAGTGGTTGTTTTCTTTAGTTTACCATATCTTCACTCGAGGCGGACCGTCGGTCGGAACAGTTGACATTTGGCGTCTGATTACGTAAACTAATATATGGTTTATAATGTGTAAACCAAGAGGGGAGATAGGATGCCTGATTGGAAACTGGGACCGGTCGAAGCACGATTTGCCGACATTATCTGGCGGAATGAGCCATTACATTCCAGCCAACTGGTCGAACTCAGCCGTCAACAATTGTCCTGGAAAAAGCCGACGACTTATACGGTACTGCGCAAACTGTGTCAACGGGGCTTGTTTCAAAATGTCGATTCGACGGTGACATCGCTTATCAGCCGGGGAGAATTTTATGCCCGTCAAAGCGAGGAATTTCTAAACGAAGTCTTTGATGGCTCTTTGCCGGAATTGATCCAAGCCATTCTTACCAGAAAACAACTCAGCCGAAAAGATATCCGGCAGATCAAGCAGATGCTCGATTCTATGACGAAAACAGACTGAGACTACATATGAAGGGGTGCGGGAACATATATGCCTTATTTAATCATCGGTATTATTTTAATATTGGCTTTGTTTGCCATTGGCGTATCAAACCGCCACGGGATCTCAGCACTGGTGTTGTTCATCGTGCTGGGCATGATGTTTGGAGCAGTTGGACTCGATTTTGATGATTATGGCTTTACCGACAGTTATGCCACGGTGGCGCTGATGGTGATCATCTTTTACGGTGGTTTTGGTACCAACTGGAATATGGCCAAGCCGGTGGTAAAACAGGCCATCGTGTTAAGTTCACTCGGTGTGGTGGTGACCGCCCTGTTGACCGGAGCGTTCATACATCTGGTATTGAGGATCGATCTGTTGGAAGCCATGTTGATCGGTTCTATCATCGGTTCGACCGACTATGCCAGCGTATCGAATATATTGCGTTCAAAAAACCTCAATCTCCGATATAACACTGCTTCGATGTTGGAGCTTGAAAGCGGGTCGAATGACCCGGCTGCATTTACGATGACGATGGTGTTTCTTTCCCTCCTGCTGGGCTCATCAGTATCTGTGCCGGTGCTGATCATATCCCAGATGGCGATCGGGATCGTCATCGGTGTCGCATCAGCTCTGGCGATCGGCTGGATGCTCCGCCGGATACCGATTCGAGCCGATGGTCTGAATGCTGTCTTTATGGCCGCGGCTATGTTGATCACGTATGCCTCGGCAACATTGATGAGCGGTAA
This sequence comes from Tissierellia bacterium, assembly GCA_012799095.1. Taxonomy (GTDB): domain Bacteria; phylum Bacillota; class Clostridia; order Peptostreptococcales; family Acidaminobacteraceae; genus DUPT01. The sequence continues at coordinate 591 of JAAZLX010000184.1, read as the reverse complement.
TGGATTCTTAGCCCTATATATCCTGGGTGTCTACCTGGGCAATATGGAGTTTCGCGGAAAGCGGGATGTGGTGTTCTTTTTTGACGGATTGAGTGAGATCATGCAGATCGGATTGTTTTTTATCATGGGTCTGTTATCGACTTTTTCCGGGTTTATCAGAACATTTCCGATGGCACTGGCGATTATGTTGTTTATGACCTTGATTGCCCGTCCAATCACGGTTTATGGTCTGATGGCACCATTTCGACTGAAACGAAATCAATTGAATATCATATCCATCGCCGGGATCCGGGGAGCAGCGGCCATCGCCTTTGCGATCATTGCCATCAACAGTGGCAGCCGGTTGTCGGTCGACATCTTTCATGTTGTGTTCGGTGTCTGCTTGTTGTCATCTTTGATCCAGGGATACCTTATGCCACCATTGGCAGAGCGATGGGATATGATCGACCCGAGTGATTCGGTCCTGAAAACATTTAACTATTATGCCGACAAGGCTGAGATCGGATTTTTACAAACCAGGATCCACAAAGGATCCGGTCTGATCGGACGCAAGGTCAAGGATCTAAACCTGGTGTTTGACTTTATCGTGGC
>JAAZLX010000183.1 GCA_012799095.1 Tissierellia bacterium | reverse complement strand
CCGGATATCATGCGGGTACGGATGGCTGAAAAATTGGGGTTCATTGCCAGCAGTCCGATAAAGAAAATCACCCATGGCAGGAGATATCCCGTAATGCCAAAAGTACCCAGAGTGAGTTTGCGGACAAATTGTCCGATAAATCCGGCGCTGGAAGCATATAAGAAGACAGCAAGCAAAATAGTAAAACCAATTAATAACAACAGTTTTACTTCATAAGGAATTTTAAATTGCCGGGCCGGCTTTTTGGTATTACTGGCCTTCACCGTTCGCTTAGCCGGTGGCCGGCGTTTGGGTTTGGTCTCAGCCATATTAACCTACTTCTTATCCGTTGAGCCGAATCCACCCTCTCCCCGATCGGTTTCATCCAACTCGTCTACCAGTTCAAATTTGACTTGCTCATACTGACTGATGATCATTTGTGCGACCCTTTCCCCCGGCTCGATGGTATAGGCCTGATTGGACAAATTGACCAGGCCGATTTTTATTTCACCCCGGTAATCGCTGTCGATCGTTCCGACCGCATTGATCAGGGTAATGCCATGCTTGGTGCTCAGACCGCTGCGAGCCCGTATCTGGGCTTCATATCCGTTGGGCAAGGCAATATGCAGTCCCGTCGGTATCAGTTGTCTTTCAAGCGGCTGCAGGGTAACAGGCTGTTCCAAGTAAGCCCGGAGATCAACCCCGGCCGACCCACTTGTCTGGTAGGCCGGCAGCGGATTGGTTGATCGATTGATGATACTAAGCTTCATTTGGCTTAACTTCATCTAATAGAGCTTTACGGGAAACACCGATCTTATCGCCTTCGATCGAAATGATTTTTACAACGATCTCATCGCCGACTTTAAATTCATCCTCGACTCGTCCCAGGCGTTTCATAGTCATTTCGGAGATGTGGCACAGGGCTTCAACGCCTTTTTTCAATTCTACAAAGGCTCCGAATTTAGCGATCCGGACGATTTTGGCGGTAAAAATATCACCGACCGCCAGACCTTCCATCAGATCCATTCGTTCTTTTTTGATGTCCTCCACCAACAGGGCTTTTCTGGAAGCCGATATCTTGCCGTCGTCACCTACGCCGATCACCTTGACGCGAATAATGTCACCTTCTTTGAACTCGTCCTCGACTTTTTCTAATCGTCCGGGTGTGAGTTCAGAAATATGGACTAATGCTTCCTGGTGTTGTGTCAGAGCAACGAAAGCGCCGAATTTGGCGATCCGGACAATTTTGGCATCAAATTCTTCACCGACTTCAATTTCTTTGACGATTCCTTCGATCTCGGCTTTGGCAGCTTCTCCGCCTTCCGCGCTCTCCGCAGTGATGACCACTTTGCCGTCATCAGTAATGTCGATTTCAACATTGTGTTCGGCGGTGATTCTTTGGATGACCTTTCCACCAGCACCGATGACTTCGCGAATTTTATCCGGATTGATCCAGACGACAAACACGCGTGGTGCCCAGGGTGAAAGCGGGTTGGGCTGGGTGATCGTCTCAGCCATCTTATCCAGGATGTGCATTCGGCCGACATTTGCCTGATCAAGCGCTCTGGTCAGAATGTCGCGGTTGATACCGTCTAATTTAATGTCCATTTGGATCGCGGTAATGCCATCACGGGTACCGGCAACTTTAAAGTCCATGTCACCCAGGAAGTCTTCGATCCCCTGAATGTCGGACAAAATAGTCAAGTCATCATCTTCTTTGATCAAACCCATGGCGATTCCGGCTACCGGTGCTTTCAGCGGCACTCCGGCATCTAACATCGACAGGCATCCGGCACAAATGCTGGCCTGAGAGGTGGATCCGTTGGATGACAGGATTTCCGATACCACACGGATGGTGTATGGGAACTCGTTTTCATCCGGAATAACAGCCAGCAGTGCTTTTTCACCTAAGGCACCGTGACCGATGGCCCGGCGGTTCGGTCCGCGCATGGGTCCGGTTTCACCGACTGAAAAATGCGGGAAATTGTAGTGAAGCAGGAAACGTTTGCTTTCAACATCTTCCAACCCGTCGAGGCGTTGGGCATCACCCAGGGCACCTAATGTGGTAACAGATAGGGCTGACGTCATCCCACGGACAAAATAACCGGAACCGTGAGCTCGTCTCAGCAGGCCGATTTCGCTTGAAATATCACGAATCTGATCCGATGAACGACCGTCGGGTCGCTTACCTTCTTTGGTGATCATCAAACGCATGGCTCGTTTTTCCATGCTTTTCCAGAATTCATTCAATTCACGTTTACGCTCATCCAGGTCAGCGAACTGATCATTGTATTCACCGTAGACGCGTTCCTTTAATTGGTCCAACCGTTCCTGACGAGCTTCTTTTTCTGTGGTTTCATGAAAAATGGTGTCGATTTCGCTATAGGCTCGTGATCGCAAAAATTCTTGCATGGTTTCGTCTTTCGGAGCCGGGACAAACTCTTCTTTGACTGCTCCGGTCGCCTGAACGATTTCTTCAATAAAAGTGACCATGCTTTTGATGACCTCGTGCCCTTGCATGATGGCTTCGAGTACTATTTCTTCAGAAACAATATTGGCTTGAGCCTCAACCATCATGACAGCATCTTTGGTGCCTGCGACCGTCAGGTTTAAAGTTGATTGCTCCATTTGAGCTTCTGTCGGCATCATGACGAATTGATCGTCGATGTATCCGATCTGAACAGCAGCGATCGGTCCTTTGAATGGAATCTTGGGGGCCAGCGACAAACTGAGAGATGCGCCCAGGATAGCCAGAATCTCCGGTGCTGATTCATGATCAATACTCAGGACCTGAGCAATGACCTGGACATCGTTGCGAAATCCATCGGGAAACAAGGGGCGGATTGGCCGGTCCATCAGACGGGCGGCCAGAACGGCCTTTTCTGTCGGACGACCTTCACGGCGAATGTAGCCTCCCGGAATCCGTCCGACGGAGTATAATTTTTCTTCAAAATCACAGCTCAAGGGAAAAAAGTCAATCCCCTCTCTCGGGGTACCACTGGTGACGTGGACCATGACTTGGGTGTCGTCGTAGTTGACCATAACGGTGGCGTCGGTCAATTTGGCGAATTTACCTACAACGAATTCGAGTTCGCGTCCTGCGAACTGGGTGCGGAATACTTGTTCCTGCATACTTCCTCCTAAGGGTGTTCTATAAAAAAAGATGGGAACTCTCCCATCTATTTACGCAGATTAAGCTTTTCTAAAAGTTCCCGATACTTTGCAATATCACGGTCGCGAACATAGTTCAGCAGATTTCGGCGTTGACCGACCATCTTGAGCAGACCACGTCGGGAGTGGTGATCTTTCTTGTGAATTTTTAGATGCTCATTCAGTTCGTTGATCCGATAGGTCAGTACGGCAATCTGGACCTCAGATGAGCCGTTATCACCTTCATGTGTTTGAAATTCGGTGATGATCTCACGTTTTCGTTCTTTTGTCATAATTTCTCCTTGTTTTTGTTGTGACGATTGCCCAGGCAACGGCGGAGAATCGTTATCCGCGCAAAAGTCCTTCACTATACTACCATACCTCAGTCCGAATGTAAACTAAACCCGGGATTTAAGATAGTCGAGAATTTCCTGAGATTCATACATCGGTTCGCCGTCGACAAACAGGCAGGGGCATTGCGCTTTTCCCCCGACTTCCTCCAACTTTTTTCTGGCCAGATCATCGGCATAGATGTCGATTTCTTTGTATTCGATTCCTTGATCGTTTAAGTAATCGGTCACGATCTGACAAAAGGGGCAACCGGGGATGATATAGAGATCCATTTGCTTCAAATCAGCAGCTCCTCGATAAAGTCTTCCAGGTAGGATAAGTGGGTTTCGATCTCGGCCAGTTTTTTCTTGTTGAAATCGATCCCGCGACCTTTGATCGATTGAATGATCGCATCTGTCATCTTCTCGACATAATCGATGCCTACTTCGGTCAAACTAACCAGAACGACGCGGCGGTTATTTGGGTTATATCCCCGTTGAACTAATTTGCGCTTGACTAATACATCGACTATTTTGGTCAACTGCTGGTTGGATACACCGACCTCGCGTGCCAGATTTGTCATGTTCAGTTCACCTTTGTCGTTCAGTGCGGTCAGGGTTGCCAATTGTTTGCGACCGATAGAAAATTGCGCATTGACTTCCTGATTAAAGATCACTTTGCGCATTTCCGAGTTTAATCGTATAAAGCGTTTCAGCAGGTCTACTTGTTTATCCATTGTTGTCCTCCTTGATGGAAAAAAATTTTCGGGTATTGGTGATATCCTGTTCAATCTGATCCCGGAGTCCCTGGAGATGAGGAAAAATCATTTCGTCTCGCAGAAAATGCAGGAAGGATATCTTAACCTGTTTTCCATAGATGTCTTGGTCAAAGTCGAGTAAGTGAGTTTCTAATGTGAATGGTTTATCAATAAAAGTCGGATTAAAGCCAATATTACTTACGCTTTGGTAGTCTATTCCATCAATCGTTGTCAGGGTGATGTATACGCCCCGTTTGAGCGAATAGAGATTGTTTTCTATTGTCATGTTAATGGTAGGAAAACCAAGTTTTTTACCGCGCTTTAGCCCATGGATGACATGCCCGGTATAGTAATGATCCCGCCCCAGAGCCGCCTTCATTGTTTCCATATCCCCATCGCGCAACAGATTACGCAGTAACGTGCTGGAGATGATCTTGTCACCGAGGTAGACCGGTG
>JAAZLX010000182.1 GCA_012799095.1 Tissierellia bacterium | reverse complement strand
TTTCGGCCACGGTCATCGATTCGATCATGGCTTTTACCTTGACCAGCTCACGATCATCGACTTGCAAGTCTTTCATTGCCCGGTTGTTCATGCCCGGGATCATGGCCAGGATCTCCTGCAGGGATCCCATATCCTTCATCTGCTCCATCTGCTCAAGATAATCTTCAAAGTTGAGACCCTCTTTTTGCAGTTTTTGCTCTAATTGTTTGGCTTTCTTTTCATCAAAGTTCTTTTCAGCCCGTTCGATCAGGCTGAGCATATCACCCATGCCAAGGATGCGCGATGCCATTCGGTCAGGATGGAACTCTTCCAGCATATTGGCCTGGATTTTTTCGCCGACTCCGATGTATTTGATCGGAGCACCTGTCATCTGCTTCATCGACAAGGCAGCACCACCACGGGTGTCCCCGTCAAGTTTGGTCATGACGATACCGTCGATCCCCAAACGATTGTGAAATTCATTGGCCACTTCTACGGCTACCTGGCCCACCATGGCATCAACGACCAACAGGATCTCCGTCGGTTTGACTGCGGTTTTGATGTCTTCCAGCTCTTGCATGAGTATTTCATCGATCTGGAGCCGTCCCGCAGTATCCAGGATCAGGATATCACGTGACGTTTTATGAGCTTCCATCAAAGCGTTTTTGGCGATCTCGACCGGATTTACATTGGCACCCATGGTAAAGACCGGGATGTCAAGTTGCTGTCCTAACACTTGAAGTTGATCGATAGCTGCCGGCCGGTAAACGTCGAGTGCTACCAGCATCGGTCGACGCCCGCGCTCTTTCAGTTTGGCGGCCAGTTTGGCACCATTGGTCGTTTTACCGGAACCCTGAAGTCCGATCATCATAAAGATGGATGGACCATTGGTGTTAAATGTCAGGCGGCTGGACGAGCTTCCCATTAGTTCGGTCAATTCATCCCGCACGATCTTAACGATCTGTTGACCCGGAGTCAAGCTATCCATCACCTCCGCTCCCAGAGAGCGTTCTGTGACGGTGGCAACAAATTCTTTGACTACTTTAAAATTAACATCGGCTTCCAGGAGAGACAGTCTGACTTCTCGCATGACTGCTTTGATGTCAGCCTCTGATACTTTGCCTTTACCGGTCAGTTTTTTTAAAGCGGCCTGTAACTTATCACCTAAATTTTCGAGTAACATGAAACCTCCCTAATAGATGATTTCATCCATAATATCAAGAATTTTGCGGTATTCTATACGATCTTCGACACCCATCTGTTGCAGCAGTTGTTTGATCCGCTCCAGTTGGTTCTGATGAGTCTGGAGCAACGCATACAGACCGAGTTTGTCTTCGAAGTCAGCTAATTTTTGCGAAGCCCTGTGAATCAGATCATGGACAGCCTGACGGGAACTTCCCATCTCATCGGATATTTCGCTCAGAGAAAAATCTTCATTTACATGAAGATCAATTGCCTGGCGCTGTTTCTCGGTCAGCAGGTCGCCATAGAAATCCAGATAATAGGCCAATCGGGCTCGTTCGTTCATAAAACACCTCTGTAAAGCATTTAACCTTTACAGTGGTATTCTATAGACCTTTTGGTTTGTTGTCAAGGATTTTTGTTTGACAGGATTTTTGTCTGATTATTTGAGTCAATTCCACCATGAAAAAAGAACTACCAAAAAGGTGGACTAATCCCTATTTGGAATAGACCACCTGCATCATTCGATAAGTTTCTGTATGTATCCACTAACAAATTTGTTCGACTACAGCCGCCGATTTAGTTGATTGGTACCGCATAGTAGTAATAGTTTTCGCTGCCTTGACACAAACTGATGACTACCGCTTCCCCTCCGCCGATTCCCCAATAAAACACATCGCCGTTGTCTACGCCATTAGCAAATGTGGCAT
>JAAZLX010000181.1 GCA_012799095.1 Tissierellia bacterium | reverse complement strand
TAATTTGTAATCTTCGATATCCTTAAGTAATAATTCTTCCGGTGTCAATCCTTCTTCGAGTGATTGATATGTCTCACGTAGATCATCACGCAAGGTAGAAAGATTATTTTCCAGCCGCTGATTGTCGGATTGCAGGCTGATGATCTGTTGTTTTAAATTGGCCATTTCGACCATATCGGGATAGTCCGGGCTTGTTTCCAATATCATCATGTAAGATGAAATGATCAGTCCTGCCAAAAAGCCAAGTAAGGCCAGACGCAGTTTTTTTTGGGCGATCATTTGGCTGTCTCCGCATGCCGAAAGAATGGTTTGGTAGGATATTTGGGGATTTCAATCAGATCCGCCTTACGTACTTCAATAAAATACCCATTGTTACGGGCATTTTCTATAAAACCGAAGCGCATTGACAGAGCACCTTCTAGTGTATCCTTGTCTCCAATTGCTTTGATTTCAAACGGAGCCCGGTGGGATTGACCGTTGATCATAATGGCACTGCCGGCGAGACGGATCTCACTGTTGGCAATGATCCTCTCATTGTTGATCGAGATGGCTTCGGCTCCCGCGGCATGTAGCTCATTGGTCAATAACACCAATTCTTGATAAAAATGATCCAGGTTGATCACATTGTCCAGATCAGGTAGATCAAATTGAATGGTGATCCCCTGCCCGTTGACATCGGTAAAGCCGCCGGCCATCATATAATATTGCAGGTCTTCTCTTAATTCCGGTGTCAATGCTTCAAGATCAGCTTCACTGAGTGATTGGTTCAACTGTTTTTCCAGTTGTTCGATATCACTTTCGAGAATTTCTTTTTGGACCTTTAATTCATTGTATTGCCGGGACAAGGTATTGTAGTTGGCTGATGTGCCACCCTGTTGAAGCTCAGACTGAAACTGCTTATATTGCATGGCAATCAATAAGCCTAATAAAATACAGACCGGAACGATCCACAAAGCATGTTTTTGGAATTTTGTAATCGTCGGACGCTTCACAATAACCTCTATTCGAATGGTTTGAACACAGCGATGGATGCATTGGTTACATCGACCACCCCACCGGTGGTTCCCTGATCGACTAATTGATCGTACAAAGCTTTGAATGCACTAAATTGTTCTTCGATCTGATTGGCTGATCCGAACTTAATTTTCCATGTATCTCCAATATGCAGCAAGAGATGGGAATCCTCATAAGAGATCATACAATCACTCAAAGTAGTTTGTGTTACCAGGTTGGCAAGATCAAGAGCTTTTTTTAGCGTAGCAGCTTCCGTTGATACGATCGGTTCGCCCAAGCTTGCCTCTGTTACAGTAAATCCGCGCAACTGGACCAGCGTTTCATCCGGTTGGTTGATTTCGATCACCAAACCGGAACTATCGAGTGTGATCGTGTTGCCGCCTTGATAGATATTGACAAAGGGTTGTCTGGAATCGATATTGATCAACAGACGATTGGGATACTCCTTTGTGATTATGACGGATCGGAAGCGGGCATCACGCAATAGATTACTGATTCCGGTTTCTGTGCGATAGAATAAAAGATTTTGACCGGGTGCCAGCCCGGCCGTCTCAAGAATCTGCTCACGTGGGAGGTCGGTTCCCCTGACATCGACCTCGTCGATGATAAATAGCGGTGAGAAACCGATGATATAAATCAGGCTGAAAATGATAAATGAAAACAAAATCAACTGTGCCAGTTTACGCATAAATCATCCCCACTTCAATTACCGACCGAGTCGACTTCATGGACATTGAGCGCGACACCGATCAAGGCCAACAGAGAGACCAGGTTGGTTCCTCCGTAACTGACAAATGGCAGTGGAACTCCGGTAGGTGGAATCAATCCCAGTGTCGTTCCCATATTGATGACCATTTGAAAAAAGATAACACATGCGATCCCAAGCACAACCAGACGGCCAAACTCAGTTCGAGAACGATATGCAACCCGGACAAGATTCCAGATCAGGATGAACATCAATACCAGAACGGTTAAATTGCCGATCAGTCCGAACTCTTCCCCAAGAGTACTGAGGATCATATCATTGTGTGGTTCTGGTATATACATCTTATTAAATACGCTTTTTCCCGGTCCGACTCCAAAGATCCCGCCTGAGGCAATAGCCAATATGGAATAGCGAACCTGATCAGATGCGGCATCGATGTTTTCCAGACCGGCTGTAAACGATTCGATCCGGTATACCCGATATCCCAGTAACTGGGAGGCCGACAACAAACTGAATCCTAAAACAGATCCTAAGGCAACAACCATGGCCGGTGAACTGAACCCCATCAACAACAGGACTCCATAAGTCAGACTTAAAATCATGACAGAGCTGAAATGCGGTTGAAAATACGTGATAAGGATCAAGAGTAACGGAAAGGCGGAGTGGATCAGGAGGGCAAAAAACTTATTTCGCTTTGGTTGAAAATGGGTTAATGTATATGACAAGCCAAAAATAAGGGCTATTTTTGCTACATCAACCGGCATAAAGGTTTGTGAACCGAATACGATCCAGCGATGGGCTTCTTTTCCGATGTCAAACATAAAAGTCATCAGCATCAGGATGGTTGCCAAAAAGCCTAAAAGTCCGATCAGAACGATGTTATCGTAAATACGGTAATTGAATTTATAAGCAATGAACATGATAACCAGCCCCAGTACAATATAAATACTATGGCTGCGAACAAACATAAATCGATTATATGATGAAAACTGGTGCATTGCATAATAGGTCGAGGAACTCAAAACCAAGATCCAACCGATCGCCAAAAGCACCAGCACAGGAATCAATATTCCCCAGTTCATTTTCTTAAACATGCCAGGCTCCAACTAATTGTCTAAAATGATCTCCCCGTGCTTCAAAATTGGGATACATATCCCAGGAAGCACTGGCAGGTGATAACAGTATATCATACCCGGGCCGTGTCAATTCGATCGCCAGATCAAACGCCTGATCGAGAGTTTCTACCAGGTGAATTTGGTCTAGCCCGGCTGTTATGGCTGTCTGTTTCATGATGAGCTTATTCTCACCTAATAATATCAGATGCTCGACCCGGTCTTTGGCGTAGTCTAACATTGCGCTGAAATCCGAACCTTTGTCCATGCCTCCTGCGATCCATACCGTCGGTCGGACAACTGATTTAAGCGCCGGGATGGTTGAATCAGGATTGGTCGCTTTGGAATCATTGATGAATCGGCGGCCGGCTTTTTCGGCGATCAATTCATAGCGATGAGCGATGCCTGCAAACTGCCGCAGAACAAGCCGAATATGCTCATTCGGTGTGTTAGCCAGCTTGGCCAAGGCGATTGCACAAAGACAATTTTCCAAATTATGGATGCCTTGAATACGAACTTCATCCACTGACATGATAGCTTCTTCTGTACCGTTTCGAAATACGATCTGATCATTTTTCAAAAAGCAACCATGTTCAAGTTGAGTTGTATGACTGAAGCCGGTAAAATCGGCCGGGTCAAACCCTCTGTCAGACAATGCCTGGATCAGGACGGGATCATCGCGGTTGATAACAATGTTTCTCAAATCAGATTTATTGTGAAACAATCGAAATTTGGCATTGATATAATCCGTCATGCTTCCGTGCCATTTCAGATGGTCCGGGGTGAGGTTCGTTATCGCCCCGAACAACGGGGTAAAATTTTTAGTCGTCTCCAACTGAAAGCTGCTTAATTCTGTGATATACAGATCATCCGAACGTGATTCCGGAACATAATTCAGCAGAGCAAAACCAATATTACCGGCCAAAAATGTTCGCTGGTGATTTTGCCGGATCATTTCAAAGGCCAATGTGGTGGTGGTTGTTTTGCCGTTTGTTCCGGTGATCCCTATCACGTGCCCGGCTAGTTCCTGCCAGGCATATTCTATTTCTCCATAGACTTCGATCCCCTGTTGCAGACAGTGCATCCAGACGGGATGGTTTGGCGGAACACCGGGTGAAATCAGAGCATAATCGTATTGTTTGGCTTCATCAAAAGGTAAAAAAGGCTCAGAAAATTCCACCGGACGATCATCATAAATGCTTACCTCGGCCAGGTGCTTTTCGTGCTCATAGAATGCTTTCCCGGTCTTACCGAAACCAATAATCAATACCTGTTTCATAATCTACACATAATACATCAACAGTGATACTACAAGACCAACAAATGTGATCACAGAAAACATCACAACGATCATTGTTTCCGACATGCCCATCTGCTCAAAATGGTGATGGATCGGGGCCATCAAAAAGATCCGCTTTTGTGTTCTCTTATAATACACCCGCTGAATGATGACGCTTAGGCTCTCTGCGACATAGATGATAGCGACAAATGGAGCAAACAGTGGTGTTTTTGTAATCAGAAAAAACATGGCTATCAGACCACCGAGCGCCATAGAACCGGTGTCTCCCATAAACAGTT
>JAAZLX010000180.1 GCA_012799095.1 Tissierellia bacterium | reverse complement strand
GTCGGTTGTGTGATATTCAAGTCTTCGAGCATTTGACAAGCACACCGTTCTCCGTCTTTTAGCATCCTAATAATCTGCAGTCGGTTGCCATCACTCAGAGCCTTATAAATCGTAACTTGTTTTTCCAAGGTCATTTTCTTCTCCTAAACAAAACATCTATCCCCAATGTAATGGATAGATAGATGATTGTCAATGTGTTTTTGTTGTATTGCCGCTGTCTATTTCAATGTGGATTCTTGTTTGATCTGATCGGTCACTATTTTCAGGCGGATGAAAAAAACAATGGAAAGAACAGTCGCCAACGGAATCAAATAAATACTGAGACCATAGCCGATCTTGTCTGCCAAAAGACCCAACAGCTGATTATAAACCATTAGCAGGGCCGATGTTCCGGTCAAGATCAAACTGATCGCCTGAGCCCTCGAGCGAGGAAAATTGCTCGAAATAGTCACCAGCATGGTAGGAAAGACAATACTGTAAAAAAGCCCGGCCAAACTGATCAGGGGCAGCCATCTGCTGCCGCTTAATAGTCCGACTGTGACACAAAGTACGCCGATAAGCATGCCGCCGATGACACTGCGCAACCTGCCCACCCGTTCCACGAACAATCCACCGGCCAAACGGCCGATACCGATCAGGATAAAGAAGGTCGATAAAATCAAACTTGAGTAGTTTTCATCGATCAAAAAAGACTCTTTCAGATAATCGGTCAACCAAATGGCCAAGCCCTGTTCACCGAAGACATAGCTTGAGAGACCTAACACATAGAGCAGGTAGACTCTGTCTTTAAGAAAATGACTGATGGGAAGTGTCGACTTTTCATGTTCCGGCTCATCAGGAAATCGGCTGACCAGGATCAATGCCAGTAGGATGAGATATATTACCATCACCCCCAGATAAAGTTGACGCGCACCGACGCCATGAGTCACCAGATAGCCGGAAAAGCGCTGACCCAGCATAGCGCCAAAACCATACATAAAATGCAGGCTGTTCATAACAAACACCTGCATCGTCAGAATCAGCATGGGAAGCAGCACATTGCCCCCGACGGAGTTCAGCCCCAGTCCCATATTCATCAGGACCATGCCGAGGATGTACATTGGATAATTTGTCGTGAAGGCTAAACTTAAAGCCGATCCGATCAACAGAGATACTGCCGTTATCATCAGCGCTTTACTGCCCCATCGGCTGCGGATCACATCAGCCAAATAAGTCGCACTGACATAACCCAAACTACCCAGCGTCAGCATCGTGCCGACCATGGTATTGTTCATTCCGATCAACTGTTTAAAGCTCGGGACCAGAATCCCCCGCATACTCTCGATCACGGCCGCCATCAACATCATAAAAAAAATGACGCTGACCGCCAGTCGATTTACTTTTGTTTTCATACTACCAGTATAACGGAAATAAAGTCCGACACAATCAAAACCGAGAATAGATCAGCCTTTTTTGTCACAAGTGTTTGGACATAAAGAAAAGCCGGGGTGAACTGTAGTGATTCGTCCCGGCTTTCGATAGATATGTTATGACTTAATCTCTTTCATCCCTTAGTCTCTCGCCCGTTGTTTTATCAAACAGTAACATCTGGTAGGGATCAAACTGTATTGCTATTGGGTGACCTGATTCAAATGGCTGTGCGGCGTCCGATTTGATAGACAATAATTCTTCCTGGAGTCGAAAGTAGATATTGAGGTCACTGCCCAATAATTCTGTCACGACCACTTCTGACCGAATGCCATCTTCCACCAATTGGACATGCTCAGGACGAATCCCTAAAATCACCTCGCGTCCATCATTATTTTTAAACACTTTCGAAATGGCAACCTTTTCAGACTGCCCCTCATGGGTAAAGCTGAACCGGACATCCTCTCCCTTAACTTCGATACTGCCTTCCAGAAAATTCATTGGCGGTGAACCGATAAATCCGGCAACAAACAAGTTGGCGGGACGGTTGTAGATCGTTCTGGGATCAGCTACCTGTTGAATAATACCCTCGTTCATGACACAGATTCTCGTACCCATGGTCATGGCTTCAGTTTGGTCGTGTGTGACATAGATAAATGTAGTTTCCAGATCGTGGTGGAGTTTGATCAGTTCCGCCCTCATCTGGACCCTTAATTTCGCATCCAGATTGGATAACGGTTCATCCATCAGAAACACGGTTGGTTTGCGTACGATGGCACGCCCAAGGGCGACCCGTTGCCTCTGACCGCCCGACAACTCACGCGGTCTGTTCTTCAGCAATTGTGAAATACCTAAGATGCCGGCAGCCTGGTCGACCCGTTGTTTGATCTCATCCTTAGGTGTTTTTTGAAGCTTGAGACCGAAGCTCATGTTCTTTTCAATATTCATGTGCGGGTATAGCGCATAGTTCTGAAAAACCATGGCAATATCGCGGTCCTTGGGATGGACTTCATTTACGACCTCATCATTGATCAGCAGCTCACCCTTCGTGACATCTTCAAGACCGGCTATCATTCGCAGGGTGGTTGTCTTTCCGCAGCCAGACGGGCCGACCAACACCATAAATTCTTTGTCTTCGATCTCCAGATCGATCCCCTTGACGGCTTCAAATCCGTTCGGGTAGATTTTTTGCACTTGTTTCAATTCAACGCTTGCCATTGTTTTGCTCCTTCAAAAAAACGATCAACCAATCAGCTGCTTCGACCAAGTTTTTAAACCGCCAATCAGCCTGAACCACAGCGTCTGTCCCAATACCGATCGCCTTCATTCCCGCCTGTTGGATAGCTTCAACTCCGGATGCCGCATCCTCGACTCCCAGACATTCCTGTGGTGTCAGCCCCAGCTCGGAAGCGGCGGTAAGAAACATCTCGGGATGAGGCTTGCCCTGCTTGATTTTTGCCGGATCAATCACATAATCAAACCAGTGGCTGATATCAAGGCGATCGATCAAAGTGCTGGCATTCTTGCTGGCTGATGCCAGGGCAATTTTTATGCCCATCGCATGAAGCTGTTGAAGTAATTCGACTGCCCCTGGCTCCAAATTGGCGGAAGTGAACTGTTCGATCAATTTCTGATATCGTTTGTTCTTTGTGTCGGCCAATTGGAAGCGTTCTTGCGGGCTATACCGATCAGCCTGTCCAATGGCTGCCAGAACGACAGCCAGAGAATCCATCCGGGATATTCCTCTGGTGTCATCTTTGATCTGATCCGGCAGACTTGCACCAAGTTGTTGGGCCAGCTCCGACCAAGCTTGAAAATGCTGTTCATTGGTATGGGTCAACACCCCATCGAGATCAAAGATAATACCACGGATCATGTGACGGCTCCTTCCAGTTGATTTGCTAAGGTATAATTCCGACCGTTGATCTCAACATCGACTGGATCGCCCTGTAATAACTCGAGTTGATATTCATCGGCCACGCTGAGTTTGATCAGACGATCCCGGTAGTGGATCTTGAAACGATATCCGTCGAGTTGCCGGGGAAGTTTTGGACGAAGGATCAGTCGATCCGATTTGACACGCAGTCCGGCAAACCCTGTTAAAATACTTAACAATGCCCCGGCGACATTCGCCATATGCAAACCATCCCTGGTATTGCCTTGGGTGTCATAGACATCGAGTCGGAGCGATTCAAGAAAATAGCGATAGGCCTTGTCCAAATCACCCAGCCTGGCCGCCATAATACCGTAAATACACTTGGACAGTGACGAGTCATGAGTTGTCAATGCTTCATAGTAATCAAAACTCCGCTTCATGATATCTTCATCGGTCTCTACCAGCGTATAGGCCAACACAGTATCAGCCTGTTTCAACACCTGATGGCGATAAATCGTCAATGGGTGGACGTGTAACAGCAAAGGCTGGAGATGTCGCTTGGCTGCCAGATCCCATATCGGTCTGGTCAGAAACGAAGCATCTTGGGCGTGAATCCCCAGATCTTCATCAAAAGGTAATACCATTGCTTCAGCGGCCCGTTTAAAATCAGTCAGTTCCGCTTCAGAAAAATTGATCGTTTGTCGGATCCTGGCCAATTCTGTCAGAGCCTTTTGTTCGAGAATATGATACACCTTGACGGCATTCAGCAGGTTTTCTTTGGCTACCAGATTGGTGTAATAATTGTCATCGACGATTGCGCTGTATTCGTCCGGTCCTGTGACGTGATAGATGTGGAACTGATCGTCGTGGAAATGCCCCACCTCAAGCCAGAGGCGAGCTGTTTCAAACAACACTTCGGCCCCGCTATGTGCCAGCATGTCGAGATCATCATGGATCAAATAGTGCTGCATGGCGGCATGGGCAATATCACC
>JAAZLX010000179.1 GCA_012799095.1 Tissierellia bacterium | reverse complement strand
TGAATCAGCGAAAAGGCATGATGGACGGGATGACGACTGATGCCGGTTACACGACGATCGAATATCTGGCACCCAGCCGGGCGTTGTTGGGCTTCCGGGGTGAAGTCATCAATGATACCCGGGGCGAAGGCATTTTTATGCGCCAGTTCGATCATTATGGTCCGTATGCCGGTGAGATCAAGAGCGAACGAAATGGTCCGATCGTCTCAAAAGAGACCGGTACTGTGATGGCGTATTCGCTGTTTCAATTGATCGATCGCGGGGAATTCTTTGTCAAGCCCGGTCAGGAAGTCTATGAAGGCATGATCATCGGGTTGAACAATCGCCAGGACGACCTGGTGGTCAATCCGACTCACAACAAGAAGATGACCAATACCCGGTCTTCCGGGGCCGATGATGCACTCCGGGTGCCTCATGCCAGGGAGTTTTCACTGGAAGAGGCTCTGGCCTTTATTGAAGACGATGAGTGGGTCGAAGTCACACCGGATGCCATCCGGTTGCGTAAAAAAGCGTTGACACACGCCGATCGGGTGCGACTGGCCCGGACGAAAAAATCAGACCAGACGATCTAATCACGAAAAAACGGCCATTCCTTCTAAAAGGGATGGCCGTTGTTGTTTGATCAAATGAAACGGAAGACGCCTTTGACCAGACCGATCACTTGGATGTCGGTCCCGGTGATGGGTTCGTAGGCATCATTTTCCGGTTGCAGACGGACGTAATTGTTTTCTTTGTAGAAGGTCTTGACGGTGGCAGATTCCTCACCGACCATCGCTACAATATAGTCGCCGTTATTGGCTTGTTCGGTCTTTCGGACTAAAACATAGTCATTGTCCAGTATTCCGGCATTCAACATCGAGTCACCTTGTACTTTTAACAAGAAGTGATCGTCATTTGTGAGGTGAGAGGTCGGAATAGGGAAGTAGTCCTCAATATTTTCCACCGCCAGGATCGGTGAACCGGCAGTGACCTGACCGACGACCGGGATCGAGGCAAAACCGGCATCGATTTGGGGGAGAGATACCGTCGACTGTTTGGTCAATGTGATCGCCCGGTTCTTGGTGCTTTCACGTTTAATATAACCTTTTTCTTCCAGTTTCTCCAAATGACCGTGAATGGTCGAGGTCGAACGGACGCCCAGTCCTTTACACATCTCTCGGATCGAAGGTGGGAAGCCGACCTTTTGGGTGTAATCGACCAGATAATCATAGACCTGCTGTTGTTTTTTAGTTAATTTCATAATCTTCACCTCACTAATAGTATAACCAATATCCAAAAAAAATCAAACAATCGTTCGTCTTTTTGCCTGAAAAAAACCGTGTTTTATCGGGGCGGGGAAGATGCGTTCGTACAAATGATCACAATATTCCGGTAGGTTTTAGACGAATGAGCAACTGAACCTTTTCAACAATTCCAAACAAATGTTCTTTTAGGTGTTTACAAAGAACGTGTGTTCGGGTATAATCAAGTTACCAGAACAAATGTTTGGAGGGAATCATATGAATTGGAAAATTGCAGATCCGGAAAAATTTATCAGTCGAGTAGGGCTCTTGATCTTTATTCTTGTATTACTTGCCGGTTATGGACTGAACCAACTGCTGGAACGACCCGAGATCCGGATCGATTCCGATGCTATTATGACGGTGACTGTCAGGCCCGGTGACACCATCTGGTCGATTGCTGAACAGACTGCTCAAACCAATGGCGATCTGCGATTTGATGTGCTTGACATCATTCGTTTAAACCAACTCGATGGCAACGGGACGATCCAGGTGGGACAAAAGATCATGCTGCCGCTGCATTATGATGGTAATCAACTGGCAGACAGCCATTAATCCTCATCCAACTCAAAGTTCTCGATAATATCTTCCCGGACGTTTTTCCGGT
>JAAZLX010000178.1 GCA_012799095.1 Tissierellia bacterium | reverse complement strand
TACAAACCACGTCTCAGTTATCTGAGCGAATGGTTGAAACAGTTATATGGTGAGAGTGAAGGGAAGAATCATCGAGGTATCTTTCCGGCGTCGGTCACCAATACAACTGACCTGCATTCCCTTGGTCAGTATATTCAGGACGGACAGCGAATTCTGTTTGAAACTGTGATCGATTTTCGCTCTCCCAGTGCCGACATCTTTATTCCGAACGATCCGGCCAATCTCGACGGTCTGAATTACCTGGTGGGTAAGGATCTTCATTTTATCAATCGAAAGGCCATGGTAGCGACGGTATTGGCCCATGTTGAAGGCGGTGTCCCGAACATCCTGATCGAAGTCGAACGGTTGAATCCCAAGACCATCGGTAAATTGCTGTATTTCTTTATGAAAGCCTGTGGGTTGAGCGGTTATCTGTTAGGCGTCAATCCATTTAATCAACCCGGGGTAGAGGAATACAAATTGAACATGTTTGCCCTGCTAGGCAAACCCGGGACGGAAGAACGCAGAGACCAATTGGAAGATCAATTAAATCGGTCCGAAGCTTTATAATTGGATTTGCTTGTTAAGATAGGATATAATCGAATTAACTTTTATTTAACTAAAATAATAGAATTAGGTTATACCTTTGGAGGTTGCAGTGTATCTAGCCATCATTGGAGATCTGATCGACTCGAGGCATATGTCAGCCAAAGAGCGGAGCCGGGTCCAACAGGTTTTGAAACAAACACTGGCAAAAATCAATCAGACGTATGCTGTTGATATCGCAGCGAACTTTTTGATCACCTTGGGCGATGAGTTTCAGGGTTTACTCAAACGCTCCGACAATGTGTTCATCATCATGGAGCAGATCCAGGCGGATCTTCCCACACATCCCGTTCGGTTTGGTCTCGGAATCGGAGCGATCTACACTCCGTTGGAAAAAGATGCGATCGGGGCTGACGGTCCGGCCTTTCATCTGGCACGACAGGCGCTCGATAATATCAAGCATTTTGCCCGTAAGAGTGAACAGCCGAAAAGTTTGATGCGACTCGAATCCGAGACGATCGCTTCCGATCTGATCAACCATATGTTCGCCCAGATCTACTATCAGTCTAGCCATTGGACCGAAAAGCAACAGCAGATCGTCTGGTTGATGCGGACGGCCTCTTCACAAAAAGAACTGGCTGAACAGCTGAATGTCTCACAACCCTACATCAATCAAGTATTACAGGCGACCGGATACTATACTTATCGGGCGTCACTCCAGGCGATCGTGAAAGAGATCAAACGGCAGCGCTATGGTTAGAACATTGTTTTTGTGGTTTTTACTGGCCCACCTGATCGGGGATTATTACCTGCAGACTCAGTATCTGGCTCAGGCAAAACGACAGGATTCGAAACAACTGATAAAGCACAGTTTGATCTATGGGGCGGTGTTCTTTGTCACACTGCTTATCTTGCCTGAGGTGAAATTGATCCCGATCCTGTTGGGGATCATCATTTTGCACGGTTTGATCGATGCATTGAAACCAGAGATGGAAAAGTATTTTCCAACTGCGGCTTATTTTATCGATCAGGTGATCCATATCCTGGTATTGCTGTTGGCTGCCTGGTGGGTCCGGGATCTGTCATGGAACCGGCTCAGCTGGACAGATGAGTTTATGATTCGTCAGATCCTCTCAACTGCCGTCACGGTGTTGATCCTGGCAAAACCGGCCAACCTGACGATTCGTCTGCTATTGGGAAAGTATTCACCGACCGACAAGCAAAGTCAGGCAGATGAATCACTCCTACGTGGTGGGCGGTTGATCGGGACATTGGAGCGCTGGCTGGTGTTTTTACTCTTGCTGGTGAATCAGTGGGCTGCCATTGGCTTTGTATTTGCTGCCAAAAGCATTGTGCGATGGAAGTCGATCTCGAAAGATAACACCGAGTATTTTTTGATCGGGACACTTTTGAGCTTGATCTTTGTCGTGGCGACCTTTTACCTGATATACCTGATCTAGCTGTCAACAAGGAAATCGAAGAAATAGAAATAGAGGGATCTTTTTTCCATGGTGAGTGAATTTATCAAAGCGTTTGGCCTCATATTTTTAGCCGAGATGGGGGATAAGACCCAAATCCTGGCGATGGCATTTGCTACTCGATATCCCTTGCGTCAGGTGCTCTGGGGAATCTTTTTCGGTGTGCTGTTAAATCATGGACTGGCCGTGTTGCTGGGCAATCTGCTCTCGAGCATCCTTCCGTTTCAGTTGATCCAGATGATTGCCGGATTGACTTTTCTGGCATTTGCCTTATGGAGCTTGAGAACGGAGGAAGAAGAGACTCAACAAACCCAATCTTCTCGCGGGCCGATCATGACGGTCGCTTTGGCTTTTTTTATCGGGGAGTTGGGCGATAAGACACAGCTGAGCGCGATCACACTTTCCAGCACTTCGAATTACCCGGTCATCGTTCTGGCCGCAACCGTGAG
Organism: Tissierellia bacterium; assembly: GCA_012799095.1. Classification (GTDB taxonomy): domain Bacteria; phylum Bacillota; class Clostridia; order Peptostreptococcales; family Acidaminobacteraceae; genus DUPT01. The sequence continues at coordinate 364 of JAAZLX010000178.1, read as the reverse complement.
CGGTATGTTGCTGGTCGGCTTTCTGGGAATCATCATTGCCCGGACACTTGGGCACAGAATTCCCGAAATGGCAATGAAACTGGCTGCTGCCGCCGCTTTTGCATTCTTTGGTCTGACAAAATTGTGGCAACATCTGCCGGCTGATATGATCGAGTCGGACTGGTTATTGCCTGTGTTATTGCTCTATCTGACAGGAGCCGGTTTTCTGGTGCTTCGACTCCGGAGACAGACCGACAGTGTATTCAGGCGTCAGGCTGAGGAATTGAAGCAATTCTATCAGGCTATGGGTGAGACATTGGACAAAATATGTCTTCATTGCCGGACTTGTGCCGGAGACGGGTGTCACATCGGTTATTCCAAGATC
>JAAZLX010000177.1 GCA_012799095.1 Tissierellia bacterium | reverse complement strand
CAGTGCACTGTCCTGAGGCATATGACCGATAAAAATCCGGTCGACGATATTGTACAGAGCCTGGACGATCATACCCGTGATAGCCGGGATAGAAAATTGCCAGAACAACGCCTTGATCGGTTTTTCTCTTAACTGTTGCTCACGTAGATTGTTCATTCATACCTCTAATGATAAGTCTCTTCTAAAATTAGTCGTCCCGGGGACATTTGTCAACTGAATCAGCCTTTTCCATCGCCTATTTGACCCATCCTTTTGCTATACTGTTAATCAGGAGGCTTTATGAAACTAGATAGACTGATTCAAGAATTTACTGAGCTGGTTCAAATCGACAGTGAATCCGGCAATGAGCTGGCTTTTGCGACGGACCTAAAAACACGTTTTGAGGCACTGGGCTTTGATATGGTATTTGATGATGCAGCCGATTATGTGCCGAGCAACAGTGGAAACCTCTACGGCATCCGCCGGGGTGACCCGGACAAACTGCCGGTGGTATTCAGTTGTCATCTCGACACCGTGACTCCGGGCATTGGCATCAAGCCTCAAGTGCTGGAGGACCGAATCACCAGTGATGGGACGACCATCCTGGCGTCTGATGACAAAGCGCCGATCGCTTCACTGATCGAAGCCATCCGTAGCCTTGATGAATCTCAGGAGGAAGTCGGAACCATCGAGGTGGTTTTTAGTGTCGGTGAAGAAATCGGCATGCATGGAGCGCGTCACTTCGACGTTTCACGGCTGACAGGAAAAAATATGTTTGTTCTGGACTCATCCGGAACCCCGGGCCGAGCTATTATTCAAGCCCCGACGGCGGCCAATATCAAAGCTACCATAACCGGAAAATCCGCTCACGCCGGCCTCGAGCCGGAAAACGGTATCTCGGCTATCATGGTCATGAGTGAAGCAATTGCCAACATGCCACTTCTGCGAATCGATCACGAGACTACCGCAAATGTAGGTAAGATCAGCGGTGGCAATGCGACCAATATCGTCGCCGAACACTGCCAGGCAACCTTTGAGGCCCGTTCCTTAAAGCAGGATAAGCTGGACAAACAAGTCAAGGCTATGATTGAAGCATTAGAAGCTGCGTCCACCAAATACGGGTCCATGCTCAACTATGAGCTCAACACCAGTTACCCGCCCCTGCTGGTTGATCAGTCTTCAGGGACCGTTCAATTATTTAAAAAAGCTGCCGAATCTCTTGGTATGACACCTGAATTCACCTCGACCGGTGGAGGATCCGATGCCAATATCTATGCTGAGAAAGGACTGGAAGTTCTGATCCCGTCATGTGGTATGACGGCTGCTCACTCAGTCAACGAATATATTCTGATCGAGGATCTATCTGCCCTATCTCGTCTGGTCAGGGAGATCATTAAGCTGGCCTGATGGATCTATCGCAATAAAAAATACCGCCGATAGTTTCTGCTATCAGGCGGTGTTTTATTATATGAAAGAATTAACCATGGATCTTTTTGGCGATCTCGATCGTGCGACGTGTTTGATGACGGACAGCTTCTTCAATATCCGATTCAAATCCATCTCGAGTAGCTGTGCCTGAAACACCATACGGATTGCCACCGATTGCAAACTGAACTTCATTGGTATATCCGGGAGCCACGATGATCGCACCGTGGTGCATCATGCTGGTATATATTGAGCGTACCGTGTGTTCCTGGCCGCCGTTGCGGTTTTGAGCAGTTGCAAACGCCGATACGACCTTATTGATCGTCAATCCTTCACCCCAGGCTTTAACCAGAGATTCAAGATAGTTTTTCATTGCGGCGGTCATGACGCCATAGCGGGCGGGTGAGCTGAAAATAACTGCATCAGCCCAGACAAAATCGTCCGGTGTGGCTTCAGCAATGTCTTTGGAGGCTTCTTGGTAGGCCGCTTGACCGGGATTGAGCTCTTCCGGTAAAGAAAGCTCTGATACTTTGCGCAGACGAACATCAACTCCGTGCTTTTTGGCTTCGTCTTCGACCCATTGAGCGATCGTCAGGTTGTGTCCGGTACCGCTTGAAAAAATCATACTTAACTTCATTTGTTATTCTCCTTTGGCAGTTGTTCCATTTGTTTTCTGCCCTGTCGTATTGTGTTGATGAGCCAATCTTTTTTCTCATCATCGTAAGTGTCTAGTAAGCGATTGAGTCGGGTTAAGTGGAGAGGGAAAACCTGTTCCAGGATTTCTTTCCCCTGAGAAGTAATGGACAGGATTTTTTGTCGCCGGTCTTTCCCGGGACAGACTGTGATCAAGCCTCTTTTTTCCAGGTTGCGGACAACCACTGTCATATTGCCGGCGGTCATTAATATCGCTCGATTGATCTGACCGACTGTCAAATCACCCTTGTGATATAAGGCTTCGATGACAGCAAATTGTGATGGTGAAAGATTGAACTGATGAAAGTCTTTGAATATTTCCCGCACGATCACTTGATTTAAGCGAGAAAACTCGATCCATAACCTCAGATTTTTATCCGATTCACCATAACTTATGCTCATGCCTGCTCCATTACTACTAATTAGTAATATTACATTCATAGTATACCATTCCTGCCCATGAATAAACACTGTGACAATCTTTTAAGAAGTCGGCATTAAAAAATCAACCCCCTTCGGGGTTGATCGATCGGGGTCATTTCCCTGATGATTCAGCTTCCACTCCATTAGAATGCAATGATCATTCCGCCTTCACCGGCGTACGTTGCCATGGTAGAACCCATATCATTGACAATAAAGTGTTGGGCCTGACACTTCTCCTTCAGCTGATTTATTATATATTCTGTGTCCTCCGGATTATTAAAATGAGTTATTCCGACCGGCGTATCGGACAAATCGGGGGCTCGCTCGATGATTTCACCCACTACCTTTTTCATGAAGGTCTTTTTCCCCCGCACCTTTTGCTGCAATACCACATTTCCTTTTTCATCATTATGCAAGAGAATCCTGAAATCGAGCAGTTTTCCCAAGCTGCCTTCAAATTTACTCAACCGCCCGCCTTTGACAATATTTTCCAGGGTATGCAATAAAACCAGGGTACTCATCCGGCTGCGGTATTCTGATAATTCTGTTATGATTTCTTCCATCGATGATCCGGCCTCAACCATTTCGGCTGCCCGAATGATCTGTAATCCGTGACCCAGTGATCCGGCTAAGCTGTCAAAGACGACAATATCACCATCAGACAGATCTTTCCCCAGACCGGCTGATTGATAAGTTCCACTCAATCCTGACGAGATCGTCAGACATAAAACCTGCCCCGTCTTGGACAATTGGTTAAACACTTCCATAAAAATAGCCGGTGATGGCTGAGATGTTTTTGGCAGCGCTTTACTGCCGGCCATCTTGTGATAAAACTCTTTTGGTGTTATGTCCACTCTTTCCCGGTAGAGCTCACCATCAATGTTTACCACCAGCGGCACTATTTTAATGTCATACTTTTTTATGATATCTTGCGGCAAATCACATGAGCTGTCGGCTACAATATGTATCATGTTGTCTCCTTTCGAAGATATCTTCACTCGAACTGTATCATAATGATAGATACCCTATTCTTCCATCATCTTGTTAAATAACTGTCTTGTTATTCATCTGTTGTCTATTATAACACTACCCTATCGATTCGAAATCCAATTGAGCGTGCCGGCTTTATGTGCCAATCGAATATACCCGAGAAAAAACAAGACGATCTGCCATCATATCCGGCGTCACGTCTTGATTTATATTTCACCTTGTTCTAATCAAAGGGAGATGTCTAGCGTAGTCTACAATTTTGCTTAACTGGTGCATTCATCATGATGCTGGTGCTCATGACAAACAGACCCGGTAGACTGGAGCAAACCCGCGAGATAATCTTCTGCAGCTTTTTTAGCATTGCCATTGGCTCCGACAATGACCTCGATATCTTTTTCATTGAAAATATCGATT
>JAAZLX010000176.1 GCA_012799095.1 Tissierellia bacterium | reverse complement strand
TGATAATAGAACTCATGTAATAGTAGGCTTTATATTTGGATTGGCGAAAGACAACTGGTTGAAGAGAACTCCGAACTGGCTTGAGGATTGTTCCTTTAGACCTAATTTCAATATGGATAATTTTAATGATTATGTGATGCTGGAAAAAATAGCCGTTTTGGACAAGTATAACAGGCAGGGTGTTGGCAGTATGCTTTCCAAACGTTTTTTCAAAGATCTTAAACGAAACGGGATACATGATATGTTTGAAGAAGTCATTATCGCCTCGGCACCAAATATTCCATCTCTAATGTTTAAGAAGAAAAGAAATTTAAAATTGGCTGCGACAAGATTTGAAGAGCATAACTCGAAAATACTGACAACGCTGATCTACCATAAGAAAATTGAACTAGATCACTTTTTAAAATCAGAGTAGGACCCCTATGTTCAATTGTTCAAAAGCAAGTTAATTTACATTAAACAATTAGTAACGCCCCGAAGTCCAATTAGGATATCGGGGCGTCTATTCGTTTTAATGGCTACTTTGCTTTACTCATTAAAAAGGTGTGATGATAGGTCAATAAATCGATCGGACCATAGATCAGTGACAGTTTTTGTTTGACTTCTTCCTTTGGAGCGGTGTGCATATTGATTTCTGTCACGATGATTCCGTCTTTTAAAAGGAGCAGTCGGTCACAATAAGCCATGGCAAAATTGGGGTCGTGCATTGTGATCAGTCCGGTTCGCTGTTGTTGACGGATCAATTCGGTGATTTCTGTCAATACCATGTGACGATTTCGAAAATCCAACGCACTATCCGGTTCGTCCATCAACATGACCGGCGTATCCTGTACCAGAGAACGGGCCAGGACAACCAATTGTTTTTGACCTTGACTTAGTGTATCAAAGTCCTGTTCCGACAGGTCTTCCAAATGAAGTCTGTGTAATGCCTCTCGAGAAGCCAGCACAAACCGTTCTCCGGGCGATTCAAGCAAATGTAAGTGAGGATTGGCCCCCATCATTACGATCTCCATGACAGTTTTTCCCCGGACCAGACTGGTCATCTGCGGGATATAGGACAGGTGTTTCGCTCGTTGTCGATCGGACAGTCCGGTCAATGAATATCCACCAACGTAACATTCGCCCTGTGAAGGGATCAAACCACAAGCAGCTCTAAGAAGGGTAGTTTTACCACTGCCATTGAGGCCGAGCAAAGCACATGTCTCTCCCGGCTGAAGGCTGAGACTGACGTCTTTCACCACCTGCTTTTTGCCGTAGGAGACGTTCATGTTTTCGATCACAAATAACCCGCTCATGAGCGTATCTCCTTCTGGCGGAACATGTAGTAGACCAAAACAGGCACACCGATCAAGCTGGTCAGGATACTGATGGGAATTTCTGTTTGAAGCAGGCTTCTGGCTAAGGTGTCCGATAACAGCATGATGATCGCACCGAGCAAACCGCTTAGGATCGTAGTCGCAAAATTATTTCGCTTATGCATCATTTTGGCGATGTGAGGTGAGACCAGACCGATAAAACCGATCAGTCCTGTAATGGATATGACCGAAGCTACCAGAAGGGTCGATAGGCCGAGAACAAGTAATCTTACCTGTGATAATGGCACACCCAACATGCGAGCTTCATCTTCGCCTAAACTCAACAGATCGATTTGGCGCCGCAACAAGATAACACCTAATAATGAAAGGCCGAACAGGGGGAGAATCGTCAACACTTTCGTAGCCGTCACGCTGGCTAGACTTCCCATGGTCCAAAATTCGATCGCTGCCAGTTCGTGGGTGGGATCGGCAAAATACTTCAGTGTCATGATAAATGCCCGGGCGATCGAGCCCATGACAATACCGGCCAAAACATATGTCGCCATCGTATTCGAAGGAGACAACCGGACTAATAGCAATACAAACAGAACGACAACAATTCCCCCGATAAAAGCACCGGAGGCAATCGTTAAAGTGGAACTGCCTAACAGAACGATCGATACAGCAGCACCTAATGTTGCACCGGGTGATACCCCGATGATGTCAGGTGAAGCCAAGGGGTTTTTGAAGATGGTCTGATATATGTTACCGGCGATACCGAGTCCAATACCTGCCATCATAGCCATGATCGTTCGGGGGAGGCGCAGCTGGAAGAAAACCCTTGCTGTTATGTCACGAACATCGGCTCCCATCAAAATGGCGATTATTTCATTGACCGAAATCGGAAATTGGCCATTGCCGATCGATATGAAAAAACTAATGACCAGAAGAATCAAAACTACCG
>JAAZLX010000175.1 GCA_012799095.1 Tissierellia bacterium | reverse complement strand
TTGGAAGAAATATCAGGCAGCCCCGGGATCGGGCGACGTCAATTGGCCAAACGTTTGGAACAGACGGAGCGACGGATCCGGAATGAAATTGAAATTTTATCCCGTCTTGGGCTGATCGATTCCGGCCAGAACGGGTTGAATATGACTCAATTGGGTAATCAAGTGATGTACCGTTTAGACGACATCTACGCCCGTGAAACGAACCGGCGAACGCTTGAAAATGAGCTGGCAAAAGGCCTGGGCATCAAACGGGTCCGGATAGCCAAAGATCCGGATGATGTTGCTGTGATTGCGTTGATCCAACTGAGCGGTCTATTGGAGCATATAACGACATTGGGTATTACCGGCGGGACCTCAGTCAAACGACTGGTCGACCGGGTGATACCGGATGCCAGGTCGGATTTGACTGTCGTTCCGGCCAGAGGATCACTCGGCCAGGAGACTTCAGTTCAAGCTAATACACTAGCCGAAGAACTGGCCAGGAAATTACAAGCCCGGTTTTATCCCCTGATCGCGATCGATCAGCTGCAACACGACACCAGAGAACAAATGCTTCGGGAGCCGTTGATCAGACGGACCCTTGAGCAGATGGAAAAGATCGATGGATTGATCTTCGGGATTGGACGAGCCGATGACATGATGATACGGCGCGATCTGCCCCCGAAATTGTGTGATAAATTGGTCGAAGCCGGGGTCGTGGGTGAAGCCCTGGGGAGCTTTTTTAACCCAGAGGGTAAACGGATCCACGAACTGGAAACATTTGGAATACGGATCGAGCAGTTGCAAACATTGGACTTTCTGATGGCGATTGCCTACGGCAAAGACAAGGCCCTGGCTGTCGTATCAGTGTCACATATTAACCCAAACATTATCTTGGTAACCGATCGATCTTGTGCCGAGGAAATGTCAACACTTCTAGGAGGAAGAAATAATGGTAAGAGTAGCAATTAATGGATTTGGTCGGATTGGACAAGACGTCATCCGCATCTGGGCGGCACGGGAAAATCCCAACTTTGAAATTGTCCTGATCAACGGCAGTGACAGTCTCGAAATCGCTTATCGCGCGATGGCCTATGATTCAGTCTATGGTCGGTTTAATGGTGAAGTAAAAATAGAAAACGATCGTCTGGTCATCAACGGTCACCCTGTGATCGTTATGAACGAACGTGATCCCGACAAACTGCCCTGGGAAGAACACAATATCGACTTTGTCATCGATTCTACAGGTTTCTACCGCACACGTGAACTGTTGCAAAAACAATTGGATCGCGGTGCCAAGCGTGTTCTGATCACAGCTCCCGTAAAAGGTGATGATCTGACTGTCGTCATGGGCTTAAACCATAAAGACTATGATCCCGAAAAACACTATATGGTGTCGAATGCCTCATGTACCACCAATTGTCTGGCTCCGATCGCCGGTGTGCTAGATGAAGCCTTTGGTATCAATAATGGTATCATGACCACCATTCATGCTTATACCAACGATCAAAAACTGGTCGATGCCAAGCATAAAGATCCCCGCCGCGCTCGAGCCGCCGCCCTCAATCTGATACCGACCACGACCGGTGCAGCTCAAGCCGTTGCCAAGGTCTTGCCTCAGCTTGAAGGCAAATTTACGGGAATCAGTATTCGAGTACCGGTACCGACCGTCTCAATCGTCGACCTAGTAGCCAACCTGAATAAAAAAGTCACAGTCGAAGAAGTCAATGCTGTTCTGAAGGAAGCCTCGCAAGGCAAACTGAAAGGTATCATGGGCTACTCCGAAGAACCGCTGGTATCGACCGATTATATCGGAGACAATCACTCGGGTGTTGTCGATGCGCTCTCGACCGATGTCATCGACG
>JAAZLX010000174.1 GCA_012799095.1 Tissierellia bacterium | reverse complement strand
GCGGCCGAATCTTCCGATATGACCATATATTCCACGTTTTTGATATTGGGTGAGCCTTTCCAATAGTCTTCAAAGGCTTTCAGTTTCACACCGCTGGCAACATCATATTCTGTTACATAGTAAGGACCGGTGCCTGCGGTATGGGGAACGGTACCGAACGAATCACCTTGTTCCGTAACTTCTCTCTCACTGGAAACTTTGATCGACCAGAAGGTGTGAGAAATAGCTGAATAAGGATAATCCAGAGTAAAGACGACTGTCTTGTCATCCTGTGCTTCCACATTGTTGATCATCGAGGTAACATAGTTGAAGCGCGGATTCTGCATGGCGCGGTCATAACTGAACACGACATCAGATGCTTTCAACGGATCGCCATTTTGGAATTTAGCATCTACCAGAGTGACAGTATATGTCAGTCCGTCATCACTAATTTGAATATCCTCTGCTAAACAGTTTTGATATCCGCCCTTTGCTTCGTCAATCGTGTAGAGTCCTTCAAAGATCTGGACCCATGTGATCTGCATATCAGTCGTGTTAGTCGTTGCCTCCCAGTCGGTCGACTGGAGAGAAGAGGTTTTTCGCAACTTCAACACCCTGTCGTCTGCCACGGGCTCTTCCTCTCCGGCCGGTTCATCCTCGGTTGCCGGTTGCTCTTCTCCACCGGCCGGGGTTTCGGCCTCCTGACTACATCCGGCAAACAGGCTACTAACTAATAGCAGAATAAGTAACATCGAGATCACTTGCTTCATCTTCATTTGATTCTCCTTGTTTTAATCATTGTCTCGTTTTAGGAACCCCGTCATGCAATGGACTGAGCCCCTGCCTTTGTTCAGCTCCGACAAGTCAAGTACATCAACTTCTATTCCGGCTTTCTCCAATAATTCGACTGTTTGATCTCCTCCGACGCTTGTGACAACCTTGCCCGGTTCTGTGGCGACAAAATTGACTGAGTAAAAATATTTCGCTTCTGTCTGAGAAGGTACTTCTATGATTTGATAACCTTTCATTTTCAGGGCATCGATCACATCGTATGGCACCTGGCTGACATGGGCTAGGGCCACATCGGGCGAAGCCAAATTTAGTAAACCATCAATATGTGCATGACCATAAGGGATCTGCATCGGAATGATTTGTTCTACGCCCATGCGACGGAGTTCATATTCCACCTGGCTGTAACCATCCCGGTTCGCTCGAACTCCGGTGGAAAGTATGCAGGTTTTACGGTCGACCCACATCGCATTGGCTCCTTCAAAGATACCGTTTCCTGTGATCGTCCTGACGATCGGAACACCGATCTTGGCTAACGTTTCGGCCATGAAGCGTTCTTCGCCCCGCCGTTCCGGCATGGCCAGTCGCGTTACAATAGCACCTTCGGGTGTCATGAAAATCTTGTCCCGACAAAACACTGCATTGGGTCGGTCCTCACGGCTATTTTCCAGGTAGTAGACCCTAACCCCTTTGGAGCGATAGTAATTAGCTAAATCATCGTGTTGCTGCTGAAACAAGGTCGGATCGACCACCTGGCGGAAGCGGACCTTTTCAAAGTCGACATTTTCTACTTCCTTGCCGGGTCGATGCAGGATCACAGAGCGAAGCTTGTTGTATTCCGAAGAACAGCCAAAGTCTCCTCCCCAATATTCGACCATGTCCTCGGCACTGTTCGTTTCCAGTGGAAACCAGCGCTCCCCTCCAATCGCTTTGATGTCGGGTAATTCTTCACCCCGCCGTAAGTACTCATCCATGTCGATCAACTTCATCACTTGCCTCCTTCAAATTCAATGTAATTTATCGACACAGACTTGGTTGCCCTCGGTGCTGGGTCGAGTTCATTTTGACTGATGCCCAAAAGGATCTCCGGCTGGATCCATGGTCTGCCCTGGATGGCCGATGTCTCTTCATGGGTCAAATAACCTTGATAAGTTGTCAGGCTGCGTCGATAGAAACCATCCGACCGACATGTCTCCACCACACCCTTGTCAAGCAGGCTGAGGATAAATGGTAACATC
>JAAZLX010000173.1 GCA_012799095.1 Tissierellia bacterium | reverse complement strand
GTGGAGAAAAACCCAAACCGGTGTTTCCGTTCAAAAAAGCCAGGACTCCCGGTCCAATCATTTTTCAGACTAGAGACCTTGTGATCGGCTATGACAGACCCTTGACCCAACCGCTCAATCTTCAAATGATCCGGTCACAAAAGATCGCCATCGTCGGGGCGAATGGTCTGGGCAAAACCAGCCTGATCAAAAGCTTGCTTGGATTGATCCCGGCCTTTGCCGGTACTGTCGAACGGGGCGATTTTATGGAGATCGGCTATTTTGAGCAGGAGCTGGTCGATCCCGGAACGGATACATGTATTGAACATTTTTGGCAGGAATTTCCCGGCTATACTCAATACGAGGTCCGGGCCGCCCTGGCCAAGTGTGGCTTGATCACCAATCAGATTGAGAGTCAGGTGAGGGTGTTATCCGGCGGAGAACAGGCCAAAGTCCGATTGGCCAAGCTGATCAATCATCCAAGTAATGTACTGGTACTCGATGAGCCGACCAATCACCTGGATCAGGATGCCAAGACTGCATTAAAGCAGGCACTGAAAGAATATACCGGAAGTATTTTAATGGTGTCTCATGAACCGGAGTTCTATCAGGACATTGTAAGTGATGTCTGGGACGTTAAGACATGGAAATAATCGATCAAGCATAACACCGCCATCGGCGGTGTTTTTGGTATACTGAAACCGGAGGGTCTGATGACAAGGATAGATCAATGTGTGGCGGTTGTGATGGCAGCCGGAGAATCAAAACGGTTTGGCGAGCGTAAGCTTTATCTCGATCTGGCGGGAAAGCCGGTGATTTATCATGTCCTCGATGCCTTGAACCAACTCGATTTAATGGATGTGTTTGTAGTGGTTCAACCGGGTGATGAGCTGGAAACAGCCTATCCCGTGCTGGAGAACCCTGACTATCAGACCGGTCAAAGCTCATCGATCCGGGTAGCTATGCAGGTGGAGCGCGATTGGCAAGGTGTGTTTTTCTGTCCGGCCGATCAGCCGTTTTTGGATCCGACGGTCATGGAAGGCATGACGCAATGGCTGGAAGAGGGTCGGATCGTCGTTCCTCGTGTTCAGGGGCGTAATGGATCACCGGTGTTGTTTTCCAAGACGTTTCAAAAGGAATTGACACAGCTTAGGGGCGAAGAAGGCGGTCGACCGATCATTCGGCGTCATCCCGAAGCAGTGGTGTACTATGAATTGGATGATGATCAAATGTTTCTTGATATCGATACAGCGGAGGACTATCAGTCTGCCAGACTCCGGGTGAGAGAACAGTCACCCAAATCATGTCGATAACGTGATAGACTGAAATTATGAAACGAATCTTGTTTATTGAAGATGATCAAACGATCGCTTCGGCTTTGACTTTTTCTTTGGAAGAAGAAGGCTATGAGGTGGTCCAATGCTCGAATGTCGAACAGGCGATGGCGGAGCTTGAGCAGAGCTTCGATTTGGTGTTGTTGGATTTAGGTCTGCCCGATGGATCGGGCTATGACATCTGTCGGGCGTTAAACGGCTCCGATACGCCGATCGTCATTCTCTCGGCGATCGATGATGAGGCCAATATCGTGATGGGCCTGGAGCTGGGAGCGGTTGACTATGTCACTAAACCATTTCGTTTGCGTGAGCTGTTGACCCGGATCCGAGGGATCATGCGTCGGCGGGAGAAAAAAGACGACAGCTCGATT
>JAAZLX010000172.1 GCA_012799095.1 Tissierellia bacterium | reverse complement strand
TCATCCAGTTCCTGGCGGTTAAAGCCGTACTTTTCGACAATGTTTTCAGCTGTGATCCCCATGTGTTGCTTGCTGAAAATGTCCGTCAATCCATCAAATACCATGGTATCGATCAGTTGGGTATCACCCATGCGGGCGCCAAAGCGGGCCTTGGGCATGATATAGGGTGCTTGGCTCATATTCTCTGTCCCACCGGCGATGATGATATCAGCGGCGCCGCATTGGATGGCCTGGGCGGCCAGTTGGACGGCCTTGAGGCCGGAGCCGCAGACTTTATTGACGGTAAAGGAAGAGACTTCCTGCGGGATGCCGGAGTGGATGGCCACTTGGCGGGCAACGTTTTGGCCAAGACCGGCTTGAAGGACATTGCCGAAGATCACTTCGTCGACCTGCTCCGGTTTGACACCGGTTTGTTCGAGTAAGTCTTTGACAACAGTCGTCCCCAGATCAACTGCGGACACGTCTTTGAAGACACCGCCAAATGAACCTATGGCTGTTCTTTTTGCGGCGACAATTACGACCTGTTTCATCTTACCTCCTAAAAGTAAAAAGCGTGGTTGGTAGAATAATAGTTACCATTATTTTAACACAGCAGCAGTTTCTTCTCCATAACGGACTTCTTATAATGCTATAACATATGGTTATAGAATGTGCTATAATCTCTATGGAGGTAACAATGGAAATTCGTCAATTACGCTACCTGGTAGAAATTGTTCAAAATAAGTTTAATTTGTCTGTCACAAGCCAACGGATACACTTGTCTCAGCCAGCCCTTTCGCAAAGTATCCGGCGGATGGAGACAGAGTATGAAGTTGAGTTGTTCAATCGCTCTCGCGGGCGCTTGATCTCACTGACAGCAGTGGGAGAGAGCGTCTATCAGGATGCGCTTGACGTTTTGGATAAACACGATCAGTTGATGAGAAATATGCGGCAAGCGGCTGATTCAATGAAAGGCCGGATCCGCATCGGGATCCCTCCGTTGGTCCTGAGTGTTTTATTTACTGACATCTTAGCCGAACTGATTGCCAGTCATCCCAAAGCCCGGATCGAAGTAGTTGAAGAAGGGGCATTTGAACTGCGTCGTATGCTTCAGACGGAAGCGATCGATTGTGCGATCATATTAGAGCCGACTGATCTGTCAAAGATGAATTTTGAACAGGTCCTTTTGTATCATGATTCTCTTAGTTTATTTATGTCCAAAGAGCATCCCTTAGCCGGTCGGGAAGTTGTTCAATGGTCTGACTTAAAAGGGGAGAATTTTGTCCTGTTTGATGAGACCTATCTGATTCACCATAATGTTAAGCAGAAATTTCGCAGTTTGAATATGGAACTCAAGATTGCTTTGATGAGCAAATCCTGGGATTTTCTGTTAGAGTCAGTTCGTCACTCCAAGTTTTTGACCTTTTTACCGCGACCAATTGAACAACAATACAACTTGATCGATGTTGTTCAGGCGCCACTTGTCAAGCCCCTCGATTGGGATGTGGTCTTGGTGTATCCCAAAAAAAGGCATTACACCGGGCTCGAATTAGCCGTGCAGCATAAGATGGCAGAGCATTTCCAATTGAATAAAGCCATACTATAACAGAACGTTATCTTTTTAGATTGTTTTTCACATAAAATATTGAATTCTACATTATCATCTGCTATGGTTAACGTGTAGAAAATTACTTACCTATGTCTAAAAGGAGAAGAATATGTTTAAGAGAATGACACGAGCCAGTGTCCGTCTCGTCGAGATAGTGTAAAGTTTTTATAGGTCATTTGAACCAACAAAGAAAGAAGCAAACCGATTCATGATAGACTGTTTTTGTAAATGAAAACAAGTCAAGAAAAGGAGCTTCTTTCATGAATAGTATACATCAAATGTTGTTGGATTTTTCAGAAAAAGTGGTAGATCCTCAACTATTGGCGGACGGTCTGAGTACGGGTTTGAATCAATTTCAAGATCATGTAGCAGAACTAGCTTGTCAGCTGTTTCCCGCTCTTATTGCACGAATCGATCAATCGATCGTCGATCATCGCACCGAGCGCAAGGGTTGGTGTGTTGTTCAAAAGGGGGTGTCGAGGACCTTACAGACCACCTATGGGCCCCTGGTGTTTGAGCGGCGGTACTATCAGCATCCGGACGAAGGCTATGCCTATCTTTGCGATGAGGTGCTTGCGATCGAACCGTATGAGCGGATCGAACGGGGACTGGCACTGGGTTTGGTCACGGATGCTGCTGAAGTATCCTATGCACAAAGCGCTGCTCGTCAAGCGAAGGGTGCCGTCAGCCGGACGAGTGTGATGAGTCTCATCCGGAAGTTAAATTTACCGCCGGAAACGTATGAGGAGCGATCGGGCGATGTGCCGATCGTCCACATCCAGGCAGACGAAGATCACGTCCATTTACAACAGTCGGACAAACGTTCC